>JAZUHA010000083.1:0-5304 GCA_045641485.1 Acutalibacteraceae bacterium | reverse complement strand
CCGTATTCCGTGGGAATAACCACATCGGCAAAGTCAAGATGATATAAATTCGGAGTGAATTTTATTTTTTTAAGTCCCGGTTTTAATATTTCAAAGCCCGTTAAAACGGCGGGCATCTGGTATGCGGGTGTTCCGCCCCAGGCATGGGAGTGGTCAAAAGAATATGTTTCTTCGGGAGCAATCCAGCCTTCTTTAAGTCCTTTGTCACATTCATTGACGACCGTAACCCATCTGTCAAGAATTTTAAATCCGAGTTCCCGGAAAAGGTCATATTTTCTTAATGCGCACAGTACCCAGTGCATAAAATACGGCTGCATATCCTGCAAGGCTTCATCGGGAACAACACGCCTTAAAATATCTTTTCCGCTTTCTTCGTCGGTAAGCCCGAAAAGGCACGCCAAAACATTCGGATATTTTGAAAAGTGAACTTTGTCGGAATTTTCCGGCAGGTAATAATAATTTCCGCCGAACTTGTCGCCTTTGCCGTCTTTATAAAGATTTTTTTGTGCAACCCAGAATTCTCGGTTAAAATCCCGTTTGAAATTTTCCGCTCTTTTTGTAAATTCCGCTTTCTTTTTTTCGTCACCCGAAACGGAGTAAATTTTAATTGCCGCATTTAAAGCGCCGTAATAAAACGCATTAAGAACGGTTTGTCCGAGGTATTTGGGCGGATGGTGCATTGAAAGCCCGTCCATAACGGTCCAGTCGACAAACATAAAGTCTTTCGGCGTTTCTATAACACCGCTTTCACCTATATAAGTATCAAATTCACCGAACAGTGCGTTTAGTCCGTCAAGGCAGTAATCGAGCGTTTCTTTTCTGCCCGTAATCATATAGACATCGTAAAGCATCATAACCCATATAAGGCTGTATGTGGTATGGAACATTTTTCCGCCGTTCTGCACAAGCATATCGGCAGTTCTCATTAAATCAAATTCCGAAAGGCGCATATCGCCGAAACAGAAAATATTCATCAGAGTTTCTATATAATAATCGCCCGTGCAGGCAAGTAACTCCTGATGAGTAGTGCTGTCAAGATGAAGTGTCTGACGGCAGATTTTTAAGGTGTGCTTACACACATCATAAACTTTATTATAATCTTTGTTGCTTGTTACAAGACTGCCCTCTTTTTTTACGGGATACCATGTGGCAAGAAAACTAACATTCACTTTAACGGGTTTTGTATCTTTGTTTTCGCAAATAAGAGTACATCTTCCCGCACTGTGCATTTTAAAAGACATATATGTATCGCTTTTGCCGAAAGAGATATTTTCGTCTTCCGTTTGCTGACCTTTGAGTTCGCTTGTTTTTAATAAGATGTCGCACTTGCCGGAAGATGATACAACCGGGTAAACACCGTATATTTTGTCAAATTCCGTTACCGTTTCTTTCTTTTCACCCGGTAAAAGAGTTATTTCACCTAAGTCCGTATTTATTTCGTTAATCGAAAGCATATCAATGGGAGCATCCTGTGTATTCCATATATCATTGACTTTTTCGGAAAGAGAAAATTCATCTTCTTTTAAATTACCGTTAAAACATTTAAAGTTGCAATAAGCGGTATTTCTTCTTGAAACCCATGTTTCGTCTGTAAAATATGTTTCTTTTTTTCCGTCCTTGAATGTTACGGTTACTTGTGGCGAAAAACCGCCGTGACCTCTGCCGTAATCGGTAAGTACCTCAGGCAGAAGCCGTACACGGGAAAAAATATTAAATGATTTTCCCGAAAAATCAAAATCATAATTGTTTGCGTAATGCTTAGGGGCAGTTTTTGTAATTAAAAAATCTCCGCCCGATGCGGCAGGTCCCAAGCCGATAAGTTCTTTATTAAAATAAAGATGAAAAAAACAGTCCGCACTTACTCTTAAGTGAATGTGCTTTATTTCTTTGTCAAATGAAAAATCCTTTTTAAACTCCGCAACACAGTAATTGTATTTATCGGGATCTTCACCGCCGCCCGTCAATCTGTTTACGGTAGTGAAATTTTCCGTATAATCTTTGTATTTTTTGCTGTCAAGCCAAATCCAGCTCATACCGTCACCGCCTTTAATTTATGGTTACATTATAGCAATAACGGTATGAATTGGCAAGTTAAAAGCACTTATACGGATTTTAAAATTTCCTCACATTTCCCGTCTATTACGGAAAAATCGGTTGCTTTTATATAAAATTCCTCAAGTTTATCGTGCAATCCTTTTGCCGCAGACATTTTTCTTACGCTTTCGTCAATAAATTCGTGTTTGCATTTAAAAAGAAACCGTGCTTTTTCGTTCATTCCGAAAAGGCTTTTTTTATCGCAGAATCTTGTGGAAAAAACGGGGCTTTTTATATCGTCAAGCGAATAATGATACTCGTTTTCCGTAAAGAAGCAAAGTTTTAATTCGGGAATTATAATGTGTTCCGCTTTTGTTTCAGGGTAAAGAGGGCAGAAACATTTGTAAATATCGTACCCCTTGTTTACGGCAAATTCGCCTATATAATCAATGAAAAATTGAGACAGTACGCCGTATTCATCGCAAAATGTTACTATTTCATCACAAAATACATTAAGAGTATCATACTGCACCGCCACACCGTCGGGCGTTATGCCGCTTAAAAATCTTTTGTTTATTTTCCCTTTTTCCGCAGAGTTTTTATCGGGGATTTTCTTTGTGCAAAGTTTTTTAATATATTTTAATGATTTTTCGTAATCTACTGTTTTAAGGAACATTTGCGCCGCTTCTCTGCTGCATTTTGAAGCGGCAAAAAGATAGTTTGCGGCCTTTTTGTGTTCTGCGGAATACGCTTTGAAAAGAGAATTTATTTCTTTAATATTTTCTTTTAAAATATCTTTGTTCCACGCTTCGCCTAAATTTACGATAAATTCCGTAACACCGGGTAAAGACGGCTCGAAAATATGCGGCGAAGTACCGTCTGTTACCGAAAAATTCAATTCCGGACAGTAAATCATATCAAGTGAAGACGGGTCCGCACTGCAATAATCTTTTTCAACAAAATATCCTTTGTCAGTAAGGTGTTTTGCCGCTTTTTTCATAAGTGTTGATTTACCCGTGCCGGGACCGCCCTTTAATATGTAGTGGGCTCCCGGTTTTTCGGGGCTGTAAACATCATTAAAAAGAGAAACATATCCGTGCTTGCCGGTTGCTCCGAGGAAAAATGAAGCAGATGAAAATGTGTTATCCGTAATATCAACTCCCAACACTCCATACTATGACTCATTTTTAACTTTGTTACAAAAATTTTTATATTTTCAGGTCGTAAAAAATGCACAAAACAAGCGACTTAAAAAGAAGTTTTCAGACACCGTTTAACTTCTTTCGACCCGGTATTTTTTGATGTTTTATTCAATGCTACAAAGTTAGCCGAAACCTATTGAAACACATAAATCCGTGTGATATTATGTCGACAGATAAGAGCTCTTTAAAAATACAGGAGGATATTATGAATACAACAACAAAAGTTCTTTTTGCCGATTCAAAAAGCGATTTTCGTGAAGAAACGGTAAAATCTCTTAAATCACTGAATATGGATGTCAGAGTTTGCGAAAAAGACGGCACGGCTGTTTTGCGTGAATGTGAAAGTTTTGTTCCCGATGTGCTTATAGCAGATGCCTTTTTACAGCATATAGATGCTTTAGGCGTAATTGCAAGAATAGACAGCGAAAATCCGGCAAAACGCCCGGTTACGGTAATTCTTTCGTCTGTAGACAGTCCGCTTCTCGAAAAAGAAATAGCAAAAAACAATATAGACTATTATTTTATTAAACCGACAGAGCCGAAAATTCTTGCCGAAAGAATAAATCAGCTTTTAAGCTGGAAAATGCTCGGTAATAAAAAATCAGCATTTCAGGACTCGCAAAGTCTTGAAATAACGGTTACATCAATTCTTCATAAAATAGGCGTTCCTGCACATATAAAGGGCTATCAGTATGTGCGTGAGGCTATTTGCCTTGCGGTGAGCGACCCGGAAATTATGAGTTCCGTAACGAAAATTCTGTACCCCACGGTTGCAAAACGCTTTTCCACAACTTCATCACGGGTGGAAAGAGCCATTCGCCACGCAATAGAAGTTGCCTGGGACAGAGGAGATGTTGATGTACTTAATTCTTACTTCGGCTATACCGTTCAGAATGAAAGAGGAAAACCCACCAACTCAGAATTTATTGCAATGATTGCCGATAAGATGAGACTGAAAATAAAAGCGGGATAAATGAAAAACAACCGGTTTGTAATTCTTAAGAAAGAAGTCAAACCGGTTGAATATTATTTTTTCTTTAAATAGTAATGGTAGTCTTTATCTAAATCTATAATTCCTATAGGATGTCCCTCTCGCTGATTTTCCGGAGGAGGAGTCATATAATCGCCGTATTCTTTTGTGAGATATTTATCGGAATCTGCGTGACCTAAAAATTCATAGTTTTCAAATTGTAACACAGCCGACGGATAAAGGATGCTTTTTTCAAATTCTTTATCATTACTATAAGAACTGGGATAATAAAATGTATTGCCATTCTTTGAAAGAGCGCTTATAAGTTTTACGCAAGCCAGTGCTGACAATGATATAAATTTACTGATTTTTTTCTTAATCACAGGGGCTGACTCACAGCGATAGGCATACGAACATTTCGCACGTGCAATACTATAAAATTTTTTTTGTACTTTTTTTAGAAATGGAATCTTTGGCATATTAAATAGCGGGAAAATATCTATAATACCGATACCCCAGTGCATAGGTACGGTTTCTTTCCCGGGTTCAATCCATGTCGTTCCGTTTTGTCTGATTTGATAAAACAGTGTTGGTTTATATAAATCGTTTTTCGGAGTCTGTAAAAAATACTTACTGTTGTTTTTATCCTTATTCCACAGTTTTTCAAGTTTCAGATAATCTTCAATAGGCATATCAACATCCAAATCATCATCCCACGGAATAAAGCCTTTATGACGGACAGCGCCTAATTCTGTACCAAATGCTATAGAATAAGTCAAATTGTTTTCTTTACAGAATTTATCGAAATGCTTAAGTGCTTCTACCGACATTTTTTTTAATCTTTTTGAATCATACTCCATAATACAACCTCGCAATAATTAAAGCAATTAACACACATTTTTAGTGTAACATATAGAAGTGAAAAAGTAAATAGTTCAGTGCAATTATCTATTTTTATTATAAATTGCAATATAAAGATTCCACAAAGTTAAGCAACCAAAATTTGTTTAATAAGCATATTAGAAGAAAGACCTTTAAGAGATCTTCTCGGATAGTTGTTGATCCAATGCTCAATCATCTTAATTCTCTCATGAGAGA
>JAZUHA010000082.1:0-3427 GCA_045641485.1 Acutalibacteraceae bacterium | reverse complement strand
TTTTCAAATTCCGTGAGTTCTTCGTTTTCTTTTGAAAACTCTTTAATTATTCTGTGACGCGTTATATTATCGCTTACTTTTGAAGTGAGCCGTGAGTTCCAGAGCCATACTTTATGGTGGCGTTTTCTGAACATTTTATCGAAAATCGGATAACCCGCAAAAATAATTACGGAAGCGCCGAGGATGGCAAGTGTAAGTTTTACGCTTGTACAGAACATAACCGAAAGTATGCCGATTATGGTAACGGCGCTCGTGATAACATAAGGAAAACCGTCTACGAAAAACCAGTAGATATTGTTTGAATCCCGTGTTACACGCTCCATAAGGTTGCCCGTCTGCTTATGCGTATAGAAGTTTACCGAGAGTTTTTGCATGGAAGAAAATATTTTAAGTTTTATTGAGTAAATGATTTTCGGGAGCATTCCCGCAATTATATATTCGTAAACAAGCGTGAAAAGCTGGTTTGCGATTTTCAGTCCCGCTACGGTGAGTACAAGAGAAATAAGCGAATTAAGAAGTGTATCATACGGCAAAGTATTTGACGGGCTTAAAACTTTATCATATAACTCCTGCGTGCTGAATTGAGGTAAAATAAGAGATATTCCCGATTTTATGAGAATTGCGACGATGATAAAAACCATTTTGCCTTTTGCTTCACCGAAAAACGAAAAGAGCCTTTTTACGGTTGACTTTTTGTTTACGCATTTATCGCAAAACGGTTTACCGGGCGGCAGGGGAGCGCCGCATTTTTTACACTTGAATTCATTTTCGTCAAGAAGATATTTTTTGTAGTCTTTACCTGATTTTAAAGCGTTGAATACTCTTACAAATTCCTCCGCTCTGCCGAGGTTATTGAGAGTTGAAAAACAAAGGGAATAATATTCATCCGAAAATTTATATGTTATTTGAAATGTGGAAAGATGCTGTTCCGTAAACATTTCATCGGACTCCGAAACCGGGGTAACAACAAGATTTAAAAGCTCCGGCTTAAACTCAAGTCGTTTTTTGCTTTTTTTAAGAGGAACAACAGGCTCTGAAAATTCGGCGTAATAAATATTTTCCGTATCAAATGCGAGATAACAGTCCGAAAAACATTCGCTGTTATTCATATCAAGTTTTAAAGTAGTAATAAAAGCGGAAGTATCTGCTCCTTTTGCCTCTAAAATTTCTTTTACGGGCGGAGGAAGTTCTTTTCTTCCTTTGTTATAATCACCGGGCGGTCTTTTTTTTATGTGAAATTTATACAGAACTTTATTTAAAATTTTCATATTTTGTTTCAGTAAAAATACTGCCTTTCATAAACATAAAATCGAACAAACAATAGACATTATAGTGTATATGCAACTAAAAGACAAGATAAAAAGAAAAATATCTTGATTTCACTGCGGCTTTTAACAACAAATTGTCGTATTTCTTAAAAAATATATGGTTTCATTGGTGAAAACAACGAAATTTTATATGTTTCTGATAGTGAATTGACATTCACAGTTAACCCTGCTATAATATTTAAGAAAAATTAAGAATTTGTTATGGGAGTGTTTATTGTGGCGGTAAAGGATGTTACCCGTTTCGGAATCCAGCGGAAAATCGTAGCCAATATGACAACCGAAAGCTGGCAAAGTATTCCCCATGTAAGTTATCAGTATGAGCCGGATGTTTCAATTTTTTTGGAAGCATTTAATAAATTTAAAGCGGAAAACGAATATAATGCCCGTATTACTCTGAATATGGTGCTTTTAAAAGCAATATCGGAGGCTGTAAAGGCGGCTCCGCAGATAAATGCCCATCTGAATTTTGAACAGAAACTTGTAAGAGGTAAAATTACACAGTACGATAATATAGATATCTCCGTGCCGTGGACATTGCCGGACGGTAATATGATGACTATTACCATGAAAGATATGGGCAATAAATCGCTCACAGATATATGCAGTTACTGTGAGGATATTAACCGCAGGCTTAAACGCACAAACCTTGCGGAAGCACTGTATTCGGTTTCTATCCACGATACTCTCGATAAATTCAAACACGGTCACCCTTTGAAGGCTTTTCAGCGTATTTACGGAAGCAAAACAAATCCGAGGCACCGTGTAAGAACATTAAAGGGCAATGCAAAAAGGGCATACGATATGATTCCGGCAAGTGAAAAAATTACCCGTGACGATTTAAAGCAGGGCACAATAACCGTTTCAAATGTCGGCTCCATTTCAAGAGGACTTTCCGGCGAACTCGGATTACTTATGATTATTCCTCCGCAGATATGCGCAATAGGTTTGGGGGCAATTCAGAAAAAACCCATAGTATTGACCGATGAAAACGGCAACGATAATATTTCCGTATCGTCTGTTCTTCCGATTTGCATTTGCTTTGACCACCGTGCACTTGATTTCGGTGAAGTTAAGCCGTTTATTGCAAAACTTGATGAGTTTTTCAAAAATCCCGAATTGATATTGGAAAATCCCGTTTCCGAATGATTTTATAAACATTATAAAAAACAATGCGGTTTTTCATAAATCGTGTTGTTTTTTATTTACAAAAAAACGGAAAATTTTCCAAAAAACTTTATTTTCAGGAAGTGTTATGTTATAATCAAAATATATTTGTGTTCGCACAAAACCTGCAAAAACAAAGGAGTGTTTGTTTTGAAAAAGAAAATTTTAAGCATTATTCTTGCAGTCATAATGATCGTAGGAATGCTCCCGTTCGGAGCAGTTTCTGCCTTTGCAGACGGCGGGCAGGAGCCGATAGAGTACGAAGTGTGTGTTGACGGTGTCAATCAGGTGTGGGAAACACGTTACTGTACAGAGTACACGGTCATCAACGAGCAAAACAAACCAACTGAATGGACGGAAGGTTGGTATGTATGTGAAGGCTGCGAATATGCTGCTGATGGCGGCGATAACAGGATTGAAATCCTGGGGGATGTCCATTTGATTATGACGGACGGAGCTATTTTAACGGTCTATGACGGTATAGAAGTCGGAGGCACTATGTCTTTGTCGATTTACCAACAAGCGTCGTCAGAAAAAAAGGCTCGCATTCTTTTGCGCAATTTAGAAAATGAAAATGCCTCTCCTCTCGGAACTAAAAACGATAAGGAGCCCGGAAATATTAACATTTACGGGTGTTCTGTAGAACCGATAAGTACCGGCTATGGGGCTGCAATCGGCGGCGGCTCGGGACTTACCGGCGGAGACGGCGGTAATGTTGTCATTTACGGTGGCGTGGTTCATGCCGTATCACGACATTACGGCGCAGCAATCGGCGGCGGCGGCGGAAGTACCTTCGGAACAGAGGGAAACGGCGGAAGCCTGACGGTTTACGGCGGTGATGTATGGGCAGAATGTGAGGGCGGTGCTGCAGGTATCGGTGGCGGTACTTATAAAGGCAATACAGCCCTCGAGGCCGGTGACGGCGGCGATGTAAC
>JAZUHA010000081.1:0-1742 GCA_045641485.1 Acutalibacteraceae bacterium | reverse complement strand
ATTTCAATAGCTTTCGGTTTATTGTCTTCAACCGCTATAACCGCATTTTTTATACCGAGAAATTCCTTGACGATATGAATGCTTTTTATTATGTAAAGAGTATTATCTATACACTCACGGTAATCAACGGTAATAAACGGCTCGCACTCTGCGGCGTTTATTACAAGCGTATCAATGGGCTTGTCGGGAGAAACCGTAAACTTTACGTGGCTCGGAAATCCCGCACCGCCGAGTCCGACAAGTCCGGAAGCACGAACGGCATTTCTGAAATCGTCTGCGGTATGTATTTTCGGCGGCTCGATATCCGGGCAAACAGTCATTAACCCGTCTGATTCAACTGTTACGGCAGGCGCTATTCTGCCGTTTGCAAGTACGGTATCTTTTATTGCCGTAACTTTACCCGAAACACTCGAATGTATGGGCGCACAAATGAACTTGTCACTGTCACCTATTACCTGACCTACCGTTACGGTATCACCGACTTTTACCGTCGGCATACACGGCGCACCGATATGCTGTTGCATGGGAAGAACAACAACCTCCGGTACGGGCATTCTTACCGCTTTAAGGTTTTCGGTGTTTTTGCAGTGCGAAACCGCCGCACCTCCGCGCCCTTTTTTAACAGGAGAAAGAACTCCTGCCGGTCTTTTACTCATAATATCTCATCGCTCCTTTTTAAGAAGAGTAATTTTATTTTGCTGTTTTATAAATGCAGATAATGTATATCTGTAAATTATACCGGTAAGCGTTCCGGAAACTGCCGCCGTAATAACAAGGTACAGAGAAAGCGAAAGCACATATTTGCCGAGTATCATGTATGATGCCGCAAGTTGACCTATGTTATGGAACAACGCCGAAACCGCTCCTATAAAAACACAACTGACTTTTTCTTCCGGCAATTTAAAAAGAAGATACATAACAACAAGGCTCAATATACCGCCGGAAAGACTTAAAAGAGAAGCCGTAACACCCCTTGTAAGAAGTGCAAAAGCCGCTTTAAACAAAGTTATATAAAGCCCGTACGAAAAGCCGAGTGACGAAACCGCAAACATCGTTATTATGTTTGAAAGCCCCACTCTTGAAGCCGGAAAGGGTATAAACTGCGGAATAAGGTTTTCAAGAAACGAAAGTGCAAGTGCTTCCGAAGCGAGTATACCTAAAAGCGCCGTTTTTCTGACTTTAATACGGGTGGAGGATTTTTGTTTTTCCACTAATAACTCACCCCGTCTGAATTTTCCGTGTTACCCTTTACGGTTATAACCGTTTTGTTCGGTAAACAAGCGGCTGTATCGCCTGTATTTTTTAAGAAACCCGATTTTTCGCAAATTTTATCACGGCATTTTGCGTTTATAAATGCTATTGTCCCGTTTTTTATTTCAACGGTAACATCGGGAACTTCTTTTAAAGTGAAAACCGCATCTTCCGCCGTATTAAGGTCTGCGGAATAAACCTCTTTACCGTCAACCGTAATAACTGCAGTTCTTTCTTTGTCTTTTGCTCTTATGCGCAAAAACAGCACCGCCGCTAAAAGAATTACAAGGATAACAGCATCAAAAGGTTTAAAAAGTTTCCGTTTCATAAACATCTCCGAAAAGTATGTATCAGGCTACAAAACGCCATACTGTATAATTATACATTATGTTATTTATTTTTTCAAGTTTCACATACAAAAATAAGCAACAAAAAATGATAAAATTTTTCATTTTTCTCACAAAAAGCCGTTTTATGTACTAATTATACAA
>JAZUHA010000080.1:0-1918 GCA_045641485.1 Acutalibacteraceae bacterium | reverse complement strand
GCAAGTCCCGAAGCGCCGCCGCCTATTACGGCAGTACTGTATGTATTTATAATATTCGCCTCCCTGCTTCATAAACCGCTATGCAAATAATATAAGCCAAAACGGACTGAAAAGCAACAATTTTTATAAAAAGCCTGTTGTTATTTATTTCTTTTTTTGCTGTTATAAGTGAAGCAAAGCAGGGCGGGAAAAGTAAAGTGAAAAGGCAGAACGACAAAGCCGAGGCTTTGGTGAATGCGTTTTTAATACCGTTCGGAAACATTATTTTTAAAGATGAAACAATGCTTTCTCTTGCAAAAATTCCGCTTATAAGTGAAATTGTCTGCCGTTTATCGGTAATGCCTATAGGCTTAAATATATATATGAGTTTTTCACCTAAAACGGATGCTATTGAATTATTTATGTCGTTTGTAAACTTAAATTGAAGGTTAAAAGATGAGAATAACCATATAACTACGGAAGTAATTATCAGAATTGTACCGGCTTTGAACAAAAATTCTTTTGTTTTTGATTTTACCGAATAGAAAATGCTTTTTATTGCGGGAAAGCGGTATTCGGGTAATTCAAGTAAAAATATGTTCTTTTCATTTTTGTTCATTTTCCCGAAAAAGTATATGTAAATAAAAGCGATACCGCATGTCAGCGTGTAAAGAGTCGGCAAAAGCAGTTTGCCGTTTTTAAATATTTCATTGTTTATCATAATTAAAAGCGGGATTTTTGCCGTGCACGGAATAAACATATTGAGCATAACGGTTTTAATTCTGTCGCTTTTGTTTTCAAGAACTCTTGTAGAAAGTATTGCGGGAACCGTACAGCCGAAACCCGTCATAATACAGAAAAAACACTTTCCCTGAAGCCCCGCTTTTCTTAACGGTTTGTCGCAGATATATGCGCATCTTGAAAGATATCCCGTATCTTCAAATATACTTAAAACAAACGACAGTGCGGCAATTTGCGGTATAAAGGAAATAACGGTGCCTACACCTTTTAAAATTCCGTCACACACAAGCCCGGCAAGTAAACCGTTACCCGTATTTTTAATAACCGTGTTTTTTATTATGTTATATAAATCAACCGTTATTAAATCGTTAAAAAATGACGAAAGTTTACCGCATACACCGGAAAAAACAAATGTAAACATCAGCACGGTAAAAAATAAAAGTACGGGAAACGCAGTAAATTTGCCCGTAAGTATTTTATCCGCTTTAAAAGACGGGAGTTTTGCATTTTCTTTTACTATTGCAACGGATACGATATTTTGCGTTTCTTCTTTGGAGTACGGTTTGTTATCGGTTGATTTTATGTTTTTATTTACTGCCGTAATAAGTTCGTTAAGCCCCGTTCCTTTAGATGAACTTATTTCAATAAATTCGCAGTTGTAATATTTTTTTAAAATGTCTTTATTTATTTTAATTCTTTCTTTTTTAAATTCATCACAAAAATTCAGTGCCGCCGTAACGGGTTTGTTTAACTTTAAACACTCATTTAAAAGATTAAACGAACGCAAGGGGTTTAAAGTATTTATGACCACGATTATCGAATCATACTTTTCTTTTTTCAGATATTTTATTACTTCTTTTTCTTCGTTTGAAAAAGGCTCTAAAGAGTATATTCCGGGTAAATCCGTTATTACGGTTTTTGTTCCGAATTTTTTACTTATACCGCTCTCTGTATCAACAGTAACTCCGAAACGGTTTCCCGTAATTCTGTTACTTTTGGTTAAAGTGTTAAAAAGTGTTGTTTTTCCCGAATTGGGGTTTCCGAGTAATACGGCATTTTTCATATTTATGACCATTCCTTTCCGCTGCGCTACAAGGCACAAAAGGCAATGAAACCGAGTTGCTTCAACGCAGCATTTGAATTTTTGTGTTAGAATGTACTTGAGGAAGCAGGCACACTACAGAGCACGTGGAGGTGA
>JAZUHA010000079.1:0-2391 GCA_045641485.1 Acutalibacteraceae bacterium | reverse complement strand
TGAATCGGTGACAAATTGTCACGGTTTGAAAATGACTTTACACTGAAAACATATTACATAGGAAGAACAGCATGACCGAAAAAACTTCGTCTACAAAAAATTAAATAAAAATTTGAGGAAATATTAAGATGATTATTATTATCACAGGGGCATCACATACAGGAAAAACGGCACTTGCACAAAAACTGCTTGAAAAATATAAATACCCGTATCTGTCAATAGACCACATTAAAATGGGCTTAATTCGCAGTGGAAACACAGACCTTACGCCTATGGATGATGATAAATTGACAGATTATTTGTGGCCTATTGTCAGAGAAATCATAAAAACGGCTATTGAGAATAAGCAAAACCTTATTGTGGAGGGTTGCTATGTTCCGTTTAATTGGCAAATGGATTTTGACCGAGAATATCTACACCATATCAAATATTATTGCCTTGTAATGAGTGAAAACTATATCAAAAATCACTTTGCCGAAATAATGAAATATGCAAGTATTATTGAAAACCGTTTGGATGATGACTGCACTTTGGAAAGTGTATTGGAGGGAAACGCAAAGTATTTGAAGCTCGCAAAGGAATATAAAGTAAATTATATCTTGATTGATGATAAGTACGAAATAGGCATTGATTTATAGGTGATTGTTTGTTGTGCGAGGGTTATATGAAAATCGAAACTAAAAGACTTATGATAACCGAATTTACTTTGGATATGGCAAGTGCCGTTCAGAAAAATTCGGTTGATGAAGATAATAAGCGATTTGTCCCTGATGAAGTGTGGGAAACGAAAGAAGAAGCAGAAGAAGTTTTGAAATTTCTTATTTCGCAGTACGGCACCGTGGACGGTCCGCTTGTCTATTCAATAATTTTGAAAGACGCAAAGAATAATATCGGCTATGTTCAGTTGTGCCCCATTGACAACGGCAAATGGGAAATCGGTTATCACATTGCAAAGAAACATACGGGAAACGGCTATGCCACCGAAGCCGTAAAGGCGTTTCTTCCCATTATTGCAAAGCAGGTAAATATAAGTGAAATTTACGGAATCAGTTTAGCCGAAAACAAGGCATCCCTGTCCGTTATGAGAAAATGCGGTTTTGAAAATGTATTTTCGGGTATTGGCTTGTATCAAGGCGTAGAACAAAAAATCGTTAAAAATATGTGGAGAGTTAAATGATATTAGAAACAGAAAGACTGATTTTGCGTCCGTTTACCGAAGATGATGCGGCGGATGTATATGAATATTTGCATAAACCGGCGGTAAACTGCTTTTTCTCTATGAAGTTTAAAACACTTGAGGATGCCAGAGCCGAAATGAAAAACCGTATTGGCGATACCGAATACTATTTTGCGATTACGCTCAAAAACACGGGCAAAGTTATTGGCGAGATATTTGCCTACCCTGAACCGAATGATTCTCACGAAAACGAAAACGAACTTAAAGATACATTCAGCCCTTGTTGGATGCTTAATGAAAAGTATCAAGGCAAGGGGTATGCCTTCGAGGCCGCACATGTTTTTTTTGATTATCTTTTCAAAAATAAGGGGGCAAGGCGTATCTACGCTTATACGGAGGACTATAATTTTCAAAGTCAGCACCTTTGCGAAAAACTCGGAATGCGAAAAGAGGGATTGTTTTTGGAGTTTATTTCTTTCGTTAATAACCCCGATGGCACACCGCACTACGAAAATACTTATCAATATGCCATTTTGAAAAAAGAGTGGAACGGATAACTACCGATTTGTCCGGACAGTTACAAATAAGAATATGGAGAAAATTTATGTCAAATTATAAAGTAATAGACAAAGAAAATTACTACCGAAAAGGTGTTTTTAAGCATTTTTCGGAGGATTGCAAATGTTCCGTTTCCATGACGGCGAGAATTCATCTTACATCCCTTGTGGAGTATTCCAAAGAAACGAACACAAAGTTTTATATCAACTTTTTGTATCTTCTGTCAAAGGTTTTAAATTCTCGGGACGATTACAAGATGGGATATTTGTGGCAAACCGATACACTTATTTGCTACGATGTAATCAATCCGACTCATTATGTTTTTCACGAGGATACCGAAACCTGTACGCCCGTTTACTCGGTGTATGACGAAAACTATGAAGTGTTTTATAAAAACGCAACGGGGGATATCGAAAAAGCGAAACAAACGAGAGAATACGGGCTTGATGCGGAAAATCACCCGAACTGGTTCGATGCTTCCTATATTTCGTGGCTTTCTTATGATTCTTTAAATGTCGAATTGCCGGACGGGTATTTGTATTTTTCGCCCATTATCAACTGGGGAAGATTTAGGGAAGAAACCGGACGGCTTTTGATGCCGGTTACCGTGCGGCTTAATGACGCCGTAGCAGACGGGTACCTTGTTGCAAATGTTT
>JAZUHA010000078.1:0-5446 GCA_045641485.1 Acutalibacteraceae bacterium | reverse complement strand
AGTCTTTCGGCTGTCTTAAGTGCTTTCCAGCCTATCGAGGAACGCTGATTAAGAGGGTCGTTGCCATAGCCCTTCTGCTTAACAATGTGTTCGAGTCCGCCGCCGGTTACGGTTGTAACACCGTAGGCATCTGCACCGACAATCATTGTGGCAAAGACGGGTTTATTTTCTGCATTACCGCCGACGGGGTAAAGCACTTTGTCTTTTGCAATGCTTGTTGCCGTTTCCGCAAGTGTAAGAGTGGCAGAGCCTGCCGCACCCGCAACAAGTGCGGATACCGCATATTTTGTGCCGTCAATATAAACAACCTTATCCGCAGTGTCTCTTGCCGCAAATGCCGCAACATCGTCAGATGTAATCTCTTCTACAACCGCAACAGTAGCGGAAGAACTTACGGCAGTCTTAACCGTGAGAGTTTCGCTTCCGGCCGTAAGAGGTGCACCCTTGAATATTTTAGCCTCCGTACTCTCAACAAATCTTACACCGCCGAGACAGCCGATTTCACCCTTAAGCATATTTTCGGGGCTTGCATACTTCTGTACCTCCATCCACTGGTTACCTGCTTCCTGCATAAGGTCGGTAGAGATATACGGGTGAATAATACCTACATAGTAGCCGTCAATCTTCGGTGCATCCATTGCTTTGAGTTCAGCCGCCGCCCTGAATACATCTTTAACTCTCAAGAGGGCAGTACTGTCAAGGTCTTTTCTTGATGTTACGGCTGTTTCGCTTCCGGAAGAAACTTTCGGGCAGTACATTACATTCGTACCGCCGCAAGTTACATTCCTTACAACCGTATCCAATGTAATACCCGCCTGACTTGAAAGCATCTTTGTTGCTTCGACAATGGTATTGTCAATAGATGTAAGTTCGAGCAAATCAGTCTGCTCTATATAGTCGCCGTACTGCTCAACCGTAGCCTGCACGGTGCTTACCTGCATTTTTATTCCGGTGGGTGTTACACCCTCTGTAAGAGGCTTCAAGGCTTTCGGAAGTTTATTAAATCTTCGGAATTCGATTGTTTTACCGCCGCTTTTCGGAATATCTCTTTTCTGTCCGAACTGGTCAAATACAAGATATGGGTCGGCAAGTGCAATAAGCGTTTTGTCGTAAAATGTTTTCATCTCGGCACTTAATGTGTCGGTGGTAGTTGCGTTTACAACATCGCCGGCGGCGAAAAGCTGTAAAAGCACAGTAAAAGATTTAAAAAGTTTTTTGATTGTTGACATAATTTTACCTCCTTACGGAGCGTTGAAAGATATTTTTGCTCCGTTTTCAACTTGTTTCAAAATGTTTAATACATCTTTGTTTGAGAGCGAATTAACATCAAACTTACTGCTGCTGGCAATAGGATTGCCTGCGGCATTTTCAGTAGGTCTTTTTTCGCTCATTTTTTCGGAAAGTTTCTTTTCAATGGCTTCCGCTTTCCGCTTTACAATATTTTCACCGTTACAGTAGAAATAAGCGTTACGCATACTTTTACCGTTTGAAACCAATTCGCAAAAGTCTTCATTCTTAAGCATTTCGTCAAAGTCAAATTCAGGGAATTCTTCTTTGAGTTTTTCCGCTTCGGAAACCCTTTCTTTTGTCCATTGTTCCATGGCTTCACGCTTTTTTATGCTGTCAATTTCCGCTTTGAGTGCTTCCTGCTCCCGTCTTTCACGGTTACCGCTTATAATCTTGTCCGGGTCTTCGCCCGTTTCAAGGCTTACCTGTTCGAGATATGTCTTGTCGTTCTGTACCTTTTCAAGGATTTTTGCGATATCAGTAGGGTCTGTGACTGCATAGGTATCTGCAAGGTGTTCAAGCAGAGGTGTTACATCGGCTCTGAATTTGTCGGCGGCTTCAATTTTTGAGTTTGCGGATTTCATGCGGTCGTTAATAATACCGTGTGTCCGCTTATTAAACTCATCCTTGAAATCACCTGTTATGAGTTTTTCAAATTCTTCGCTTTTGTCTGTCGGTTCGGCGACTTCCGCTACTGCCGTTTCGTGGTCGGGGTTGCCACTTTCTACGCCCGTTTCGGTTGCTTCCGCTTCCTCTGCGAAAAGCTGAAGCATTACCTTAAGTGTTTTTTCCATATTTTTGTCCTTTCTGCCGCTTACGGCGGCGAATCGTAGTGTATATAATCGCTGTTGCGTTATATCTTTACCGATGTGACGAATTTTACATATTCGGGATAAGACTTTGCAAGCCATTCAAGCCCTATCACCGTCTGCATAAATGCCCTTTTCACTTCGTTTCTTTGTCTCGTTTTCGGCGTGACATCTATATATGCATCGCCCTGTTCAAGTTTAATTTTCGGTTTTTTGAGCATTCCGTTTTTTGCGGTTACGGCATTGAGGCATATAACAAGAGTAGTAACAAGTGTTGAAACACCTGCACATACTATGTCCTGTCCTTTTGCGTTTTGCCCTGCATGACCTTTGACCGTCAGCAGGTGTTTACCTTTATTGTTTACCGTGTAATTTATCTGTATCATATTTAACCTCTCAATTCGGTACTGTGGAATTCCTTACATTTTCTCTTGCTTTCGCCGTTACAGCCGATTCTTCTTCGCTGTTAAGTTCCGGTTTTTGGTTTGTCGGAACGGGCTGTGTCATCATGCTGTTTAACATATTCATAACAAAATTACTTTGAGATGCTTCTATCCGCTTTATAACTTGTTCCTTGCCCTCAAAATCCATCATTTCAAGGCACGCCAACGCCTGATCTGCCATTTGCGGATTAAAGAAACCTTGATTGTAGAACTGTAATGCAAGTTCGTTCTGTGAAAGTTTTGTATAAGGCGAAGTTTTCTCTGCCGTTACTTTAACATCGAATATCGGTAATCTGTAACCGACTTCAATTCCGTATTCCTGTGGCTTTCCGGTTATCGGGTCTATCTGTCCCTGCGGTTGTGGAACAATGCCGGCATTTGTGTAGTTTATAAACTGCATTTCTTTTTCCTGCCCGATTATGCGAAATGTCCGGACAGTATCATAAAATTGTCTCACAAGTTCAATGCAAAGCAAGCAAACCTCTTTGTAAGCGTTGTAACTGCCCTTGATTGCATCTCTTGAAAGTTTACTTCCGCTTTCCTGCATTGCCGCTATTGCAGATGCCGCCGTCACTCCGCTTGTGGTTCCGCCTGTAGATACATCACGGTTGCCCGTAACCTCTTTAAGCTCTTCGACCTTATCCGCTTTAATGTTGAAAATACCACCGGGAAGCGACCTTGTTTCGATATTTCTCACGCTGTCTGCTCCGAGGTTCGCACCCTCAACATAAACGATATGTTTATTAAAATTTAAAAAATCATCTTCGTTTACCGTTCCGCTTTTGTTCATAAAATAGCGGGGAACAGAACCGTAAAGGGTGTTTTCTAATATTGCCTTGTCTATTCTGTCTATATATTCCTGCGGACTTCTGCCGAGGTCTATATAGCCGAAACCGCAAATGCTGTCTTTAATCGGATACAGTTTATCAAATATAAACGGATATTTGCCGTGGTCGTAAAGTCCTGCCCGTGACATTTTTTCGTCATTCTCTGTGGAAAAAAGCACAACATTATTACAAAATTTGCAATAGTGGAGAATATCTTTGCCGTTTTCGCTTATCTTGTAGTACCAATCCACTACAAGAGACTTTGCAGAAGTATCTATACTCTCATCGTGCACATATTCATTGACAAATCCGCTTTGACCTAATTTGTTTTTCAATTCCGGATATTTACGCAACAGGATATTATTGTCAACAAGACTTGCATAAAATACATTCTGCGAATCCTGTATGTTTTTAACACCGGGTTCCCAAAACAGATTAAGAATATCTATGCACTCTATTGTAATATCGCCCTTACCGTCAAGCTTAGAGGAATCCCAGAAGATACCGTAAACACCCGTTCCGCTTTTTAATTTATCAAACCACAACTCGGAATAGACATTTTCAAATCCGTTGTTGTCAAGAATCACCGGAAGAATTGATGAGAGGTTTTCAGCCTCTTCTTTGTCGTTTTCTTCTCTCGGCAGAACATCGGCAGTAGGAATTGCATCCATTGCATCTGCATGTTTGTTGAGTATGGCATTAACAAGCCAACCGCTCTTAGGCTGTATTTCTTCATTCGGCTTCGCCTTGTGGTCCCAGTTATGTAACCTAAACCATTCTTCGTTGTTAACCGTTCTGCTCTCAAGCGTTGATTTAGAAGATTTGTATTTTTGCAAAATCGAAAAAGCCTTTTCGCAATCTTCCGACTTTATTTTATTTGTGAATATCGGACTTATTAAGCCCGAAGATTGTCCTTCGTTTATCATTCAGCCACTCCTCATCATTATTTTTCGGTTTCGGCGAAATCGGTCTTGACATACACATATACCGTGTTTCGTCTGCTATATGGTCTTCTCCGTCTGTATCAAGATCCTCGGGCTTGTGCGTGGAATACTGCAATTCGGGGATTGTACGAATAAAGCCCTTACAGGTATTGAATATATACATCATCGGGTACCCGTTTTCGTCGAACGAAAGCCGGTAATGCACCTGCATCCACCCGGGAAGCCTCTTATTGTCGCCTTTTGAAAAATAAACACCTTGCTGAGCCGCAATATCGACTATCGCTTCACCTCTTGAGGCATCCCATATTGACGGGTCTGCAACACCTAATATACTTTTCCCTTTCAACCAACGGTGTTCGTTTTCTATAGATTTAATTTCTTTAAATATTTTTTCGGGGTGCCATTTTACGCCCTCGTTCGGCGTTTTGGTACAGCCGTAAAGTTCAAGTATTCTGTACAGCCTGCCGTCATAATCGACTGCCCACCAGGCGCACGAAAAAGGTTTGGCATATCCGAAGTCAAACGAACGGTAAATCTTCCAGTCTCTCGGCACCTCAAACGGTGCTATGACATTAGTGTACTGCCTGTCCGTGTAATGCGTAATATCGTCCCGAAAGTCCTCGAAAAACTGACCGTCAAATATATCCCAGTTACCGAAGCGGTGAGCCTGACGAAGCTTTTCGGGAAGTGAGTCAAGCACCTTTACATATTCGGGGTTTGTCTTCATAAGCACGGTGTTATCGTCAACCGTCGCAGGTATGTAATCATAATCGTTTTCGTCTTCGCCGTATTCATAATTACCCTTTACAAAAAGCCTTTTAAACCAGTTGTGACCGACTCCGCCGGGGTTTCCGGTAAAATACATTCTCGGTTTAAAATCGCTTCTTGTAGTTCTGTTGCAGGTCATCAAAAACTGCACCTGCATCCACGTAAAATGCGTACATTCTTCTATTCCGATAACATCGTATTCCTGCCCCTGATACTGATAAATGTCATTTTCGCTGTCGCAGTAGCCGAGGCGTATTCTTGAGCCGTTCGGGAATATAAACGCCCGTTCGTCTTTTTTGTATTTTGCTATGCCGTTCAGAAGCGAAAGCATAGGTAAAAGGTGATTTTCCCGAAGTTCCGGCAGTGTT
>JAZUHA010000077.1:0-3767 GCA_045641485.1 Acutalibacteraceae bacterium | reverse complement strand
AAAAAAATCCTCACGTCCCGTTTCATATATGGTGGTAAATGAAGCAGGCGCTTCCGTTTACTCCGCTTCAAAACTCGGTGCTGAGGAATTTCCGGATTTTGATGTCTCCGTACGTTCAGCCGTTTCCATAGCCCGCAGACTTCAGGACCCTCTTTCGGAACTCGTTAAAATCGAGCCGAAAAGCATCGGCGTAGGTCAGTATCAGCACGATGTTCCGCCGGCAAGACTTTCGGAAAGCCTTACGGGAGTTGTTGAGGACTGCGTAAATACCGTAGGAGTAGATATTAACACCACTTCGGTTTCACTTTTAAAATATATTTCCGGCATTATTTCCGCAACGGCAAAAAATATTGTATCCTACCGTGAGGAAAACGGCGGATTTACTTCACGCTCGGAACTCAAAAAAGTTAAAGGACTCGGTCCGAAAGCATTTATCCAGTGTGCGGGATTTTTAAGAATACCCGGCGGCAAACATTCTTTAGATAATACCGGCGTTCACCCCGAAAGTTATGATGCCGCAAAATCGCTCTTATCTCTTTTCGGTTATACCGAAAAAGATTTGTTAAAAGGCGGTATAAACGCTCTTTCAGGCAAAGTAAACGAGTACGGCTTGGAAAAAGCCGCAGCCGAATGCAACACGGGTACACCCACACTTGCAGATATTGTAAAAGAACTTGAAAAACCCGGCAGAGATGTGCGTGACGAACTTCCGCCACCCTTACTCAGAAGCGATATTATGGATATGAACGACTTAAAGGAAGGCACTGTTTTAACGGGCACCGTAAGAAATGTTATCGACTTCGGTGTGTTTGTTGATATCGGCGTTCACCAGGACGGTCTTGTTCACATTTCGCAGATTTGCAACAGATTTATTAAACACCCTTCTGAAGTACTGAAAGTCGGAGAAACCGTAAAAGTAAAAGTTCTTTCGGTAGACACGGCAAAAAAACGAATTTCACTTACTATGAAAGATGTTGAAAATTAAATAAAAGACGCCAAAAACCCTCCGCAAAAATCTGCGGAGGGTTTTGACCGGAAAAAAGAAAAAAGAAATGAAATGTTTATATTATTTATACCACCGTGTTATTGCATGAACTTAATAATTATGTTAACAAATAATTAACAAATCTTCACATTTCGTTTTATATCATCAAATCACTTATAAGACGGCTGAGTTCTGCGGGATTTTTGATTGAAACACCGCTGATTAAACACCCCTGTGCATAAAGAAGTTTTGCATAATCGGATATTTTTTCTGTTTCACCGTCTTTATTAAGAGCAATAAGTTTTTCGCAAATCGGGTGAGCCGAATTTATTTCAAGAGTGATTTCCGCTTTAACCTTTTGGTCGTTCGGCATACTGTTAAGTACTTTTTCCATTTCAAGCGAAAGATTTCCGTCACTTGTAAGGCAAACCGCATAATTTTTAAGGTTATTTGTAAAGCGGACATCGGAAACAGCACCGTCGAGAGCTTCTTTGATTTTATCGAGAAGTTCTTTATTTTCTTCATTTTTGTTCTTTAACTCGGTTTTTTCGTCTTCCGTATCAAGGTCAAGTTTATCATCACAAATATTAAGGAAATGTTTACCTTCATACTCCATAAGCATTTTAAGACAAAATTCGTCAACATACTCTGTGCAGTAAAGAATTTCAAAACCTTTATCCTTAACCTTTTCGGTCTGCGGAAGCATCTCTATTTTATCAACGGTTTCACCGCAGGCGTAATAGATATTTTCCTGACCGTCTTTGAGTCTGCCTATATACTCTTTAAGTGTAACGGGCTTATTTTCAAACGAAGATGTAAAGAGTAAAAGGTCTTTTAAGGCATCTTTATTCATCCCGTAACTGTTATAAACACCGAATTTAAGTTGTATTCCGAAAGTCTTAAAGAATTCCTCATACTTTTCACGCTCGTTATTAAGCATTTTTTCAAGTTCGGATTTTATTTTCTTTTCAACGGTTTTTGCAATAAGTTTAAGTTGGCTGTCGTGCTGTAAAACTTCTCTTGAAATGTTAAGCGAAAGGTCTTCGCTGTCTACAAGTCCTTTTACAAAACTGAAATAATCGGGAAGAAGTTCCTTGCATTTATCCATAATAAGTACGCCTTTGGAATAAAGTTGCAAGCCCTTTTCATAATCTTTTGTATAATAATCAAACGGAGCGTGTTTAGGGATAAACATAAGTGCATTATATGTTGCATTACCCTCTGTTTTGGAGTGAATAACCTTTAAAGGCTCCTCGTAATCATAAAATTTCTCGGTATAAAACTCTTTATATTCCTCGTTTGTAACCTCGGATTTGTTCTTTTTCCAGAGCGGAACACGGCTGTTAAGAGTTTTATCTTCCCAAACGGTTTCGTATTCATCATCCGTTCCCTCTTTTTTCTGCTGTGAGGAAACATTCATTTTAATCGGGTGGCGAATATAATCGGAATATTTTTTAACAAGACTTTCGAGTTTATACTGTTCAAGATACTGTGAATAATTTTCATCTTCGGTATCCGCTTTAAGATGAAGCGTTACCACTGTACCGAAATCGTCTTTTTCACATTCTTCCACGGTATATCCTTCGGCGCCTTTTGAATTCCAGCGGTACGCTTTATCTTCGCCGTATGCTTTACTTTCTACGGTTACTTCATCACTTACCATAAATGCCGAATAAAAGCCTACGCCGAACTGACCGATTATATCAACATCTTCGGTCTTTTCGTTTTCATTTTTAAAGTTAAAAGAACCGCTTTTTGCTATTGTTCCGAGGTTGTTTTCAAGTTCTTCCCCCGTCATACCGCAGCCGTTATCCGTAATTTTTAATGTACGGCTTTCTTCGTCGGGGGTAATGCGTATTACAAAATCGTCTCTGTTAAGACCTATCGAGGTATCCGTAAGCGATTTGAAATAAAGTTTATCAAGCGCATCGCTTGAGTTTGATATTAACTCTCTTAAAAATATCTCCTTATGGGTATAGACTGAATTTATAATCATATCCATAAGTTTTTTTGATTCTGCTTTAAACTGTTTTGTTCTCATTTTATTTACTCCTATTCTGTTTCGGCAAAAAGTTCTTTGCCGTTATAATCTATTTTTATTACCGTGCCCGGTTTGGGATTTGTGCCGATAATAAGTTTTGCGGTCATTGTTTCAAGATTGCTTTGAATAAAGCGTTTTAAAGGTCTTGCACCGTAAATCGGGTCAAAGCCGTTTTCAACAAGATATTCCGTTGCTTTATCCGTCACTTTAAGCGAAAGCCGTTTTTCACTGAGTCTTTTTTCAAGTTCTTTTATAAGAAGTTTTGAAATGCCGTAAATATTATCTTTTGTAAGCGGTTTATAGAAAACAATTTCATCAAGACGGTTTAAAAACTCCGGTCTGAAACTCCGCTTTAAAAGAAGTGAGACATTTTCTTTTGACTCTTCGCTTATTTCGCCGTCACTTTGAATGCCGTTTAGAATTATATCCGAGCCGAGGTTGGAAGTCAAGATTATTACGGTATTTTTAAAATCAACCGTTCTGCCGCCGCTGTCCGTTATTCTGCCGTCATCGAGCACCTGAAGAAGAATATTGAAAACATCCGGGTGCGCTTTTTCGATTTCGTCAAAAAGTATTACCGAATACGGTTTTCTTCTTACGGCTTCCGTAAGCTGCCCGCCCTCGTCATAGCCGACATATCCGGGATGCGCACCGATAAGCCTTGAAACGGAGAATTTTTCCATATATTCCCACATATCAATACGCACCAGCGATTTTTCATCATCAAACAGCGCTTCGGCA
>JAZUHA010000076.1:0-9593 GCA_045641485.1 Acutalibacteraceae bacterium | reverse complement strand
AATACGACAGTATATCTTCGACTCAAAATACCTTACTGTACCGCAACTAAAATACATACGGTGCGAAGCAGTTTTAAAAGGCAAATTTTTCCATAGACAAGGAAACAAGCACAGTAATGCTGACGCATTGCGAGCATTGGTGACACAGTATATGGGAAAATTTGCTTTTAAAACCGTATTGTGTTCGACTACTGTTTGCTATAAACTCCTCGTATTCATAATCAAAGTCATTGCCGGTTCTTTCCATTCGCTGTTCAATAAGCTGCTGTACATTCGTGCCGTTTTCAACAAGAGAATTTACAAGAAAATCCGCAAGAACCTTGAATTTAGCACCGTTATTCATTCTGATGAAATGAGTGTACTCGTGTGCTAAGGTATAAGCATAAAGGTCCGCCGCTCTGCCTTTGCCGTTTTTCCGAGAAAAAGAGAGTTGCCGAAAAATCGACAACTCTCTTTATTTATCGTAACGAATTTATTTAATGCTCTTTACAAAATTTCTTTGTTGCAAATCAAGCTTCGGTGATTTCAATGCTTTCTATAACAACATCATGTTCCGGTCTGTCACCGGCACCGCAACGGACATTTGCAATATCGTCAACAACACTCATACCGTCTGTTACCTGACCGAAAACCGTATGATGATAGTCAAGCCACGGTGTACCGCCGAGTTTTTCATAATTCTCTATGCAGTCATCCGGAAAATAATCAAAAAGATCTTTCATTTCCTCTATCATATTTTCGGGGCAGGATTTAGCCTGTACAATAAAGAACTGACTTCCGTTTGTGTTTTTGCCGGAGTTTGCCATACAAAGAGCACCTCTTAAATTATGGAGTTCCGGTGTAAATTCATCTTCAAATGCTCTTCCCCAGATACTTTCGCCGCCGCAACCCGTACCTGTCGGGTCACCGCCCTGAATCATAAAATTATTTATAACACGGTGAAAAATAAGCCCGTTATAATATCCGTTTTTTGAGTGTGTAACAAAATTTTCTACCGCTTTGGGTGCTTTATCTTTAAAAAGTCTTATTTTAATATCACCCATATTTGTTTTTAAAAGAGCGATATAATCGCCTTTTTCGGGTACCGATACTTGTGAAAACATAACTTTCCTCTTTCTTTTAATTTTAAAAAAGGGGTTGTGCATTCAAAAAATGCGAATGCCGCAACCCCGATTATAATTTTAAATTATTTTATAACTCTTGCTTTTATTACTGTTTCGGAATTTTTAACAGCATTAAATACTGCTTCGGGAACACTGTCGGCAAGAATAAGTGTATAAGCGAAATCGCCCTTAGCCTTTGAAGAAAAGCCTTTTGTTTCAATACCGTTTGATGTAAATGCTCCTACAACTTCATTCATGGCATCAAGTGTGTTGTAATGAATAACAGAAAGTCTTTCGCCGTTTCCGTCAAGTTCAACTGCCGGGAAGTTTACGGAATTTTTGATGTTGCCTTTCTCAAGGTATTCACGAATTTCAACGGCAGCCATATATGCACAGTTTTCTTCCGATTCCGGAGTGGAAGCGCCGAGATGAGGAAGAGCCGTAACACCGGGAACACCGATAAGTAAATCAGACGGGAAGTCTGTAATATAAGCGGCAACTTTTCCGCTTTCAAGCGCTGCTTTAAGGTCTTCGCTTACTACAAGTTCGCCTCTTGCGAAGTTAAGAAGTCTTACTCCGTCTTTCATTTTTGAGAGTGCGTCTGCATTTATCATATTCTTTGTATCGGCAACGCAGGGAAGATGAAGTGTAACATAATCCGCTTCGGCATAAAGAGCATCAAGAGTATCAACGAACTGTGTTCCTTCGGGAAGAAGCGCTTTCATACCGTCATTAAGGAACGGGTCGTAACCTACAATCTTCATACCGAGGTCTGATGCTGCTTTTGCAACAAGTCTGCCTATGGCACCGAGACCTATAACGCCGAGAGTTTTGCCGAGAATTTCGGGACCTGCAAACTGTGATTTGCCTTTTTCTACGAGTTTGCCTACATTTTCGCCTTCGCCTTTTAAAGTTTTGCACCAGTCGTAAGCAGCAGCAACCTTACGGGAAGTAAGAAGAAGTCCGCAAACAACAAGTTCTTTAACGGCATTTGCATTGGCACCGGGCGTATTGAAAACAACTACGCCATTTTTGGTGCATTCGTCAACCGGAATATTGTTTACACCGGCGCCCGCTCTTGCAACCGCAAGAGTTTTTTCATTAAAAGCATAATCGTGCATAGCTGCGGAACGTACAATAATTCCGTCGGGAGCATCGCAGTTATCGGTTATGTTATATTTTTCATCAAGTTCTTTTAAACCGATTTGAGAAATTTTATTTAAAGTTAAAATATCAAACATATATATCGCCTTTCTTAATGCCGGATTATGAATTTTCTTCTTCAAACTTCTTCATAAATGCAACGAGTTTTTCAACACCTTCTACGGGCATTGCATTGTAGATGGAAGCTCTCATACCGCCGACTGTTCTGTGACCTTTAAGGTTTACAAAGCCTTCTTTTTCTGCTTCTTTGATGAATTTTGCATTAAGTTCGTCATCATCGGTAAAAAAAGGAACATTCATAAGTGAACGGTCTTCTTTTACAACAGTGCCTCTGAACATCTTGCTGTTATCAAGGAAATCATAAAGAAGTGCGGCTTTTTTACGGTTGATTTCACCGATTTTTTCAACGCCGCCCTGCTCTTTGATCCACTCAAGAACAAGTTTGCACATATAAATAGTGTAGCAGGGAGGAGTGTTGTACATAGAGCCGTTATCGGCATGAATCTGATAGTTGAGCATTGTGGGAGTAATGTCTCTTGCTTTGCCGAGAAAATCTTCACGAACGATAACAACAGTAAGACCTGCCGGAGCGATATTCTTCTGTGCGCCGCCGTAAACTACCGCAAATTTGGAAACATCCAAAGGCTCCGAAAGGAAACAGCTTGAAATATCTGCAATAAGCGGAACATTACCCGTATCGGGAAGTTCATGATAAACCGTACCGTAAATTGTGTTGTTTAAGCAAATGTAAGCATAGTCCGCATCCTGACGGAAGTCTGCCGCAGTTGTTTTGGGAATATAAGAGAAAGTCTTATCGGCAGATGAAGCAACCGCTTTTGCATCGCCGTATTTCTGTGCCTCTGCGAAAGCTTTTTTTGCCCACTGACCGGTAATGATAAAGTCTGCTTTGCCTGTTCCGTTCATAAAGTTAAGCGGAATAGCGGCAAACTGTGTTGAAGCACCGCCCTGAAGGAAAAGCACCTTATAATTATCCGGGATATTCATAAGTTCTCTGAAAAGCGCTTCCGCTTCGTCAATAATTGCCTGGTAAACCTTTGAACGGTGGCTCATCTCCATAACGGACTGACCGCAACCTTTGTAATCAAGCATTTCTTCTGCCGCTTTTTTCAATACGGCTTCGGGGAGCATAGAGGGACCTGCCGAAAAATTGTAAACTCTTGCCATTTAAAAAACTCCTAACATAGAATAATGATATTATCGGGTAGTATTATATTCCTTTTGACAATATTTTGTCAATATACTCTTGTAAATATTCGTGTTCTGTTGTAAAATTAGATAATATTTGCAAATACTCTATTGTAATAAAGGTGAAAAACTATGAATAATCCCGAACTTTTAGCCCCCGCCGGCAATATGGACTGCTTAAAAACCGCCATACGCTTCGGTGCAGATGCCGTTTATTGCGGAGGTCCGCTTTTACAACTCCGTGCCGAAAAGGCGGGCTTTTCGGAAGAAACACTGAAAGAAGCGGTTGAATACACTCATAACAACGGTAAAAAACTTTATGTTACCGTTAACAGTTTTACAAAAAACCGTGAAATAGACACACTTAAAAACTATGCCTCTTTTCTTTACTCCATAGGTACTGATGCGGTTATTGTTTCCGATATCGGCGCAGTACGCACAATTAAAAGAAGTGAGCCCCGTCTGCCTGTTCACATAAGCACACAGGCAAACTGCTGTAATTATGAAGCGGCTCTCGCTTATTATGAAATGGGTGCACAGAGAATAGTCCTTGCCCGTGAAATGACAATAGACGAAATAGGTGAACTCCACGCAAAAATCCCGTCGGAACTCGAACTTGAAGCATTTGTTCACGGTGCTATGTGTATGGCGTATTCGGGAAGATGTCTGCTTTCCTCTTATATGAACGGCAGAAGCGGTAACAGAGGCGAATGCACACAGCCGTGCCGTTGGGAATATTATCTTGTGGAGCAAAACCGCCCGCAGGAATATTTAAAACTTGAAGAATGCGGCGAACATTCCGCAATTTTAAGTTCCAACGATATGAAATCAATAGAATTTCTTGATAAACTTAAAAATGCCGGTATTGATTCGTTTAAAATCGAGGGCAGAATGAAAACGGAATATTATGTTGCCCACGTTGTAAACGCCTACCGCCACGGAATAGACGGCGATGTTCCCACGGAACTTCTCAACAAAGAACTTGATGCCATAAGCCACCGCCCGTACAACAGCGGATTTTATTTCGGCGAACTCGTTCACAACCATTACAATGACGGGCTTTACCACTATTCCTGCACTTTCGGAGGAGTAGCGCAAGAGGATTCAAAAGACGGTAAACTCGTTTTAAAACAAAGAAATTATTTTGAAATCGGCGATACTCTTGAGGTACTTTCACCGTATTCGCTCGGCTTAAGTTTTAAGGTAGAAAAAATAACCGGAGAAGACGGCGAAAGCGTACAGAGTGCGTGCCATCCGCAGGAAACAGTAACGGTAAACTGCCCTGTTGATGTTAAAAAAGGCGATATTATAAGAGTTCGCTGTAAGGAAAAAGTATGATGAAAAACTTTACGGAAATACTTGCACCGGCAGGCGGAACGGAACAGTTAAAAGCCGCCGTAAGATGCGGTGCAAATGCCGTTTACCTCGGAACGGGAAATTTTAACGCAAGAAGAAATGCCGAAAACTTTGACGGTGATTTTCTTTCGGAAGCGGTAAAATACTGCCATTCTTTCGGAGTAAAAGTATATGTAACTTTAAACACACTTGTTTTTGACAGTGAAACCGAATTGCTTTACGAAACGGTAAAGGAAATAGGCAAAAGCGGTGCAGATGCCGTAATTGTTCAGGACTTCGGCGTAATAAATGCAGTTAAAAAAATCTGCCCCGACCTCCCCCTGCACGCTTCCACACAAATGGCGGTACATAATCTTGCGGGAGCAAAGTTTTTACAGAATCTCGGATTTACAAGAGTGGTATTGGCAAGAGAAATGTCACTTAAAGAAATTGAGGAAGTCACAAAAAACACTTCTCTTGAAACAGAAGTATTCGTTCACGGCGCACACTGTATGAGTTGTTCCGGCAACTGCTATATTTCCGCAATGTTCGGTGAAAGAAGCGGAAACAGAGGCAAATGCGCTCAAGTCTGCCGGCTTGACTGGAAAAGCCGGAGAGGTAATTTTGCACTTTCGTTAAAAGATATGTCGTATCTTGAATATCTTGATAAATTAACAGATACAGGCGTTACATCATTTAAAATAGAGGGCAGAATGAAACGCCCCGAATATGTTGCCGCAGCAGTCAGCAGTGTAAAAAAATCATTAAATAACGAACCGTACGACAAAGAAATGTTAAGAAGCGTTTTTTCAAGAAGCGGTTTTACAAGCGGTTATCTTGAAAGCAAACTTAATTCCGATATGTTCGGCTACAGAAAAAAAGAAGATGTCACTGCCGCCGCACCCGTTTTAAAGTCGCTCGAAAATCTTTACCGCACCGACAACGGCGTTTTTAAAGTCGATATGGAACTTGTTCTTACAAAAGACAAGCCGTCTGTACTCACGGCAACTTTAAACGGTACAACCGTTACCGTTTTAGGTGATGTTCCGAAAATTCCCGAAAACAATGCACTCTCAAAAGAAATTGCAGAAAGAAACTTAAAAAAACTCGGCGGTACTCCGTTTATTTTCGGCTCACTTAAATTTAAGAATGATGACGGACTTATTCTTTCAAGTTCATCTGTAAATGCCTTAAGAAGAAGTGTTTGCGAAAAACTTACCGAAAAACTTACCGAAGTTTCACGGGAAGTAAACAACATTTTCCCGCAGAAAATCACTCCGTATATTGCCGAAAAAACACCGTCTGTACGTGTACGGTTTAACAGCATTTCACAGTATTCCGAAAGATTTAAAAATATTCAGGCTGCGATTTTTCCGATAGATGAAATATTAAAAAACAAAGACAGCATCAAGAATATCAAACCCGTTATTTTTGCAGAACTGCCTTTTCTTGTTTATCCCGCAGAGGAAGAAGCACTCAAAAACAAACTTACCGAATTAAAAGAACTCGGAATAACCGATATCTATTGCGGAAATATCGGTGAACTTTATATTTCACGGGAAGCAGGATTTGCCGTTCACGGCAGTCAGTTTCTTAATATAACAAACACCGCTTCGCTCGAATTTTACAAAAAAGAAAAATTATCCGATACGGTGCTCTCATTTGAAATGAGCGAAAAAAGCATAAACGCTTTGGGAGGCGAACTGAAAAGAGGTATAATATCTTACGGATATATCCCTCTTATGATTTTCAGAGCGTGTCCGCAAAAAACCCAAAAAGGTTGTGACGGCTGTACGGGAAATTCCGTTCTTACCGACAGAAAGAACATATCTTTTCCGCTTTTATGCCACAACAAAAAATACTCCGTACTTCATAACAGCGTTCCGCTTTACACAGGCGACAAAAAGAAAATGAATGTTGACTTTGAACTTATTTATTTCACAACGGAATCAAAAACACAGTGTAACAATATTTTTGAGTTTTTTACCGAAAAAAGAGCGTTAAAAGGCAACAAAACTTCAGGCATTTATTACAGAGAACTTTTATAAAAAATTTACAGAAATTTCTTTTTATTAAATATTATTCGGGGTACAATACAAATACAAAGGAGGGAAACCCATGGAAAAAACCGCAATAATAATAGGCGCAGGTCCCGCAGGACTTACAGCCGCATACGAACTTCTTAAACAGACCGATATCAAACCCGTTATACTTGAAGAAAGCGGATATATCGGCGGTATTTCCCGCACGGCAACCGCAGGCGAAAACCGTATGGATTTGGGCGGACACAGATTTTTCTCCAAAAGCGAAGAAGTAAACGCTCTTTGGGAAGAACTTTTAAAAACGCAGGGTAAACCCTCTTTTGACGATATTAAAACAGGCACCGAAAAAGAATTAAATGAAAACGGTCCCGACCCCGAAAAAACAGACGATGTAATGCTCATAAGAAACCGTGTTTCAAGAATTTATTATTTAAGAAAATTCTTTGACTATCCCATAAGTTTAAAGCCCGAAACATTTATAAATATGGGCTTTAAAAGAACTGTTTTTGCAGGTTTCGGCTATTTAAAAAGCGTTGTAAAAAAACTCCCCGAAAATTCGCTTCGCAATTTTTATATAAACCGTTTCGGCAAACCGCTTTACGAGATGTTTTTTGAAGATTATACGGAAAAACTCTGGGGTATAAACCCCTCGGAAATTTCCGCAGACTGGGGCGCACAACGGGTAAAAGGACTTTCCTTAAAAAAAGCGGTTTTCGATATTCTTCTTAAACCTTTAAAAAACAAAAACGAGGTCGAAACCTCGCTTATAGAACAGTTTTTATATCCGAAAAAAGGTCCCGGTCAACTTTGGGAACTGCTTGCAAAAAGAATAGAAGAAAACGGCGGAATTATTATTAAAAACTGTCGTGTATTTGAAATAAATCTTGACGGCAACAACAATATAAAAAGCGTAAAAGCCGAATTAAACGGCGAAAACAAAACGTTTAAAGCAGATTATTATATCTCGTCAATGCCCGTTAAAGACCTTGTTCTCGGTATGAGGGGTGCTGTTCCCGAAAATGTCCGTAATATTTCCCGTGAACTCCCCTACCGTGATTTTATGACAGTCGGGCTTCTTGTTAAAAAACTTAAGTTAGTTAACAAAACAAACAGAAAAACTCTCGGCAATATTGTACCGGACTGCTGGATTTATGTTCAGGAACGGGATGTTAAACTCGGCAGAATACAGATTTTCAACAACTGGTCGCCTTATATGGTGAAAAACCCCGAAAACAACATCTTTTTGGGACTTGAATACTTTTGCGATGAAAATGACGAATACTGGAATATGTCCGATTTGGAATTTACCGATTTTGCGGTAAACGAACTCGTAAAAATCGGTGTAATTAACAAAGAAGATGTAATAAGTTCCGTTCGTCTTAAAGTAAAAAAAGCGTACCCCGCCTACTTCGGCTCATATAAAGATTTTCCGATTGTCAAAGATTTTCTTAATTCCGCAGAAAACCTTTACTGCATCGGCAGAAACGGTATGCACCGCTATAACAATATGGATCACTCCATGCTTACCGCTCTTGAAGCCGTTAAAGCAATAAAAAACGGCACTTCAAAAGAAGTTATATGGCAGGTAAATACAGAAAAAGAATACCACGAAGCAAAATGACCTTTTAAAAATCAAATATAAAACAAAAGAAGCTTCCGTATCGTGCAAACATCACCGTACGGAAGCTGTTCCGGCTTCTTTCGTTTATTTTTGATTTTTTATTTTTACAAGGACTTCATAAAACGTTTTGAAAACCTTATTATATTGCGGACCGTTTCCGCTGAATGCACCGTTTATTTTTTGTAACATTATTTTTTTATCGTCAATAACATTGTTGGCAATAAATCCCGAAAAACTGTCGGGAAATTTTACATCAGAATGCTTTATAATAAGGTTAATAAGCTTCGTTATTTTTGTTTTATTTGTCCAATTAACGGGCGGAACTGAAAATTCTGTTTGCTTCATATAAGAATAAATTTTTCTTCCGTCCAAACTGCCGTAAAAATGTATAAACGCATTATGAATATGCTTGGCATTTTCCGCACCTATACAGTTTATAACGGTATAAATTTCTTTGCTGTCAACTCCGTGAATTTTTTCGGCTTCGTTTTGAGAAGACGAGCCGGTGGCAGTACTTTCCGTGTCAGTTGATTTTTTCTTGCTTTTGGATGGCTGTTTCGGTGCGACGGTATACGAAAACCTTGAAATATTTATGCCGTGTTCTTTCCAGAAATCGATTACCGCATCAAATCCGGTATCATTTGAAACGATAATAAATTCCTCGGTTTTTTTACTGCGTATCACATATCCCAAAACAGTAACGAGTTGAAAATCCAGTGCATTGTTACCGGTATGACATTCAATAAACTGTATTTTCCTGTCGCTTTTTCGCAATTTTATCGCTTTATCGCAAGCGACATGCGGAGAATTAGTTGTGTGGAAGACGATGAATATTCCGTTTGCATCATCAAGCAAATCAATCCATTTGTCTCCCGTATTCTCAGTATCAACAAAATAATATTCAGACATTTTTCCCTCTGCCGGAACACCTGAATTATAACACTTTGACGGATTTTGTCAACAATATTATGCTTTGAAAACGGAATACCTCCGAAAATATGCATTTTTCGGTTTTTTGTATACCCGAAAATATGCATTTTTTATGTTTTTGTATACCCGAAAATATGCATAAACCTTGACGGGGGTATAATAATATGGTAAAATACATTCGGGAAAAGAGAT
>JAZUHA010000075.1:0-3927 GCA_045641485.1 Acutalibacteraceae bacterium | reverse complement strand
GTTTTACCTGTTCCCGCAGGACCGACACCGAGTACTACGGTATTGTTTCTTATGGCTTCCACATAGCGCTTCTGACCGAGTGTTTTCGGTTTTACGGGTTTCCCCTTACTCGTAATACAAATGCAGTCGGCAGATACAAGCGACAACTTGTCCTCGTTACCCTCGTTTACAAGAGATATAACATACCGGACATTCTGTTCCGTTAGCGCCTCACCCCTGCCGAGCATCATCAAAAGACCGTTAACTGCTTTTACGGCTTTTGAAACATTCTCCGCATCGCCCTCGATTTTTATATCGGAGCCCCGGCTGATAACATTGACCGAAAACGAACTTTCGATAAGTTTTATATTTTCGTCAAAACTGCCGAAAAGACTTACCGCCTGTTCCATTCTGTCAATGTTTATTGTTTGTTCAAACATAGATTCTCCTTCATATATAAGTAATGAATAGTTATATACAATTTCAGTATAACACTTTTTTTAAAAAAGTCTACACAATTTAGATAAAAAAAACTACCTAAAACAAAAAAACACAACAATTGTCGATAAATTATTTATCATCAATTAAAATATCCGTTTCTTTTGCTATGTTTTCTGTTCCCGAAATTCTTAAATCCACACTGATTTTGCCTTTTTTATTCTGCTTTTTAAACTTTAATGAAGAAACTTCCGTATCGTTTGTTTCGGCTCTGTATTTTTTTATGCAATCACACAAAGCACACAAACAAGACATATTATCGGTAAGCGTTACATCCCTTTCATCAGCCGTAAAAAAACATTTCCAGTTTATTTGCAAAGGTAAATTCTCGTTATTTCCTTTAAGACATTCGCTGTTTTTGCCGAAAACTTCGTTTTCTTCTTTTTGTGCAAAATACGGTATTTTTAAGCCGAAAATTTCAAACGAAATGATGTCTTCCGCTTCGCAGACGGTATTTATTTTTTTCTTTAAAGCACATTCACTCCTTACATCTGTTTGCGTTTGGGCAAAAACCTCCCCCGTTGCTTTAATGAGCGTTTCCGTATTATCGCCGTTTGCCGTTACTCCGGAAACAAGAATATCCCCCTTTACGACAACATCACCCTCCCTGACTTTATTAGTCCCGGTAAAACCTTTTACAAGAATTATTCTGCCGTCTTTTGAAGCAACAAGATTCGAGGGCTTCCCGTAATCCTCGATTTTCGGAGATTCGTCTTTTTCCCGTATTTCCACCTGAACTTTACTGCCGTAGATATTTACGGAAACCCAAAGGATTTGCGGGAATTTTTCCGTAAGCATTTTTTCTGTTTCTTCAGTGTCGATTTTTGATTTGAAAGCACCTGTTTTTATATTGCAATGTTCAAGAACTTTTGTCAAGTCATACGCCTTTACAGTTTTAATTCCTTCTATTTCCGTATTCCATACGCACAATGATGCAAGCACAAGTAAACTTGCGGCAAAAGCAACTCCCAAAACCGCTCCCACACGCATTTTATTATGTTTAATAAAAAACGGCAATCCGCTTTTTCTTATAATTCTGACTTTCATTCCGGACTTTTTTGCCGACGATTTTATCCTTTTATAATCGTTCGGACTTGTAAAGGCTGTTAACTTAACACCATCATTTTTCACATCCTGAAGATTTATGTCGTTCAAAGAGCATAGATTTAAAAATCTTTCAAAAAATCCGCCCTCCGCACTGAAAAATACAGAGCCTTTGAAAAGCCTTAAAATCTTTAAAAGCATAAAATCACCTTAATCGTCAGTAAATTCAAGAGATACTATTTTTCCGTGAATATCGACCTGTTCAAACCCGAAAGAATCTATTATGAGATTAGCTCCACGTATTTTAAGATTTTTATTTTTAAGTCCGAGTTTTATATAATCGGCGCCGTAATCCGCAATACATTTGCACCCGTCCACTATTACCTCTTTGTCAGAATATAGTTCTATATTCCCGTCTAATGTCGAATCTTTAAGCAATCGAAAATTCATACCGTATTCCTTTCATGTTTTGTTATAATCCTATGCTTTTAATTCATAAATTATTTTGGGGTGTTTTTATGAAAAGAATCAAAAACTCAATACATTATCTGCCGGAAATCCTCCTGCTGTTTTTATCTGTAGCTGCATTACTTATTTTACCGAAAAGCACAAGCGAAGGAGTAAAACAAGGGCTTTCGCTACTCGGAAATGTCGTTATCCCGTCATTGTTTCCTTTTTTCTTTTTATCGTCTTATTTATGCAAAAGTAACGCCTGCGAAGTATTATGTAAAATTTTCAAAAAGCCGGTTGATAAAATTTTTAAAACATCGGGTTACGGTATAACCGCAATAATTATGGGGCTCACGGGCGGTTATCCCACGGGCGCAAAAACCGTTTTCTCGTTATACGAATCCGGCAAAATAACGAAAAACGAAGCCGAAAGGCTCTTTTACTGGTGCGTAAACGCAGGTCCCGCATTTACTGTCAATGCAGTAGGCTCTGTTATGCTCGGCAATACAAAATCCGGTATAATCCTGTATGTTTCAATGATTCTTTCATCTTTGACAATCGGATTTTTCACAAGATTTTTCAGCGACGGTGAAAGTACCGACAGTAAAAATTCCGTATTAAAAAAAGAAATAAAATCACCTTTAACAGACTCCGTATATGAAGCATCCGAAGCGCTTATAAATGCTTCCGCCTGGATTTTGCTTTTCTCCTGTTTCTTCGGGTTACTGCCGAAAAATGACGGAAATATATTTTCCTCTTTATTTATTAAATCAATTTTTGAAGTAACCTCCGGCTGCCGTGCGTGTGCGGGGAAAGTATCTCTGCCCGTTATATCGGCGGTAATCGGCTTTTCCGGGATATGCGTTTTCTGTCAGATAATGCCGTATCTTAAAGGCTGTAAAGTCAAACTGAAAAATTTTGTATGCGCAAGACTTTTAAATACCTCTCTTTGCGCATTTTACACGTCACTGATTATTAACCTTTTTCCCGTATCAAAAAGCACCGTTTCGGTATTTTCCACGCCTTTCGGGAGTTTTACCGTTTCTTATACCGCTCCCGTTTTCGCCGTTTTACTCACTATGTGCGGAGTTTTTATTTTTGAACTTGATAACAGAAAGAAGATATGATAAAATACCTTCACAAGGTGATGACGATGAGTAAAAAATTTTTCAGAAAACCGGAACCGCAGTGCAGATATTGTGAGCACGGCTCTGCCGCCGCATATTCCGACTCTGTGGTATGTAAAAAAGCAGGCGGTGTTATGTCGCCGTTTTCAAAGTGTAAAAAATTCAAATATGACCCGTTAAAAAGAGAGCCTTCCGTTATTACACTTAACAAAGATTTTGACAGCAGTGACTTTTTCCTATAAATTTCACTTTTATGAAATTCAAACCGTTACTTTTCACAAAATTTGTCAAATAATGACTGTGAAATTCTAACGGTTATTTTTTTTATATCTATTGAAAAAGAACCAAAATATAGTACAATATTATTGTAAATTAAATATACGGGGGTAGATATTGTGGCAGATGCATTCGGTGTTCCCAATACAATTCCGGTAGGTCCTTTGGGTATTATCGCCCTTCCGGGTTGCGAAGAACTTGCACAAAAAATCGATGATTATCTTACATCTTGGCGTGAGGAGCGTGAAAGTGAGCATAAATCCACCATAGCTTTTTACGGTTATCAGCGTGACACCTATATAATCAAAGCAACATTTAACCGTTTCGGCTCGGGCGAAGGTAAATGTGTAATAAAAGAAACGGTCAGAGGCTACGATATCTACATTCTCTGCGATTGCTTTAATCACGGCGTTACATTTAAAATGTACGGTCATGAATATCCCATGTCACCGGACGAGCATTTTGCAAACTTAAAAAGAGCCATTCTTGCGGTAGAAGGCAAGGCTCACCGTGTTAATGTTATTATGCCCATGCTTTACGAGGGCAGACAGCA
>JAZUHA010000074.1:0-6970 GCA_045641485.1 Acutalibacteraceae bacterium | reverse complement strand
TCTATGCCGAAGCATTAAAGGGAGCAAGCGACAGCTACAGAGCAGCGGAACAAAATAACAAAAAAGCGGAAACAAAAAACACCGCCGAAAATACGGCGGAGAATACTGTTAAATATCAAAGCAGGCGTTTTAAGGAACAGTTAAATGATTGGTTAAAAGGAAATGGGAAAAAATACGGTTCATTTAACGGAGAGTTTTTTAAGGTTGGAACAACACCAAAAATACTTATGCAAAATAATGCTGATAATCTTCCTGTTGTTATGACGATAAACTGTGTTGAAAAAATAACCGGCAGAAAAGAAGATGACGGGCACAATATATCTTTAGATGAATTATCAAAACTGCCAATAGAATTACAAGATCCTGTACTTTTATTTAAAGGAAATGTTGATAATAGTTTTGTTGCACTTACTGAAATGAAGGACAAACACAATAATGATGTTTTAGCGGTTGTTCACTTAAATCGAAAGATTTCAAGACTTTTAGTAAACAAAATCGCAAGTGTTTACAGCAAAACTGATAAATATGGTAACAACAATATAAAAAAATACATCGAAAATCAAATTGAAGCCGGAAACTTATTATATGTAAGCAATAAAAAAGCATCCAACTGGTTTACGACAAAAGGGCTCCAATTGCCCAGTGTGGTTCAAACCATATCGAATGCTAATAACAGTATACCCGCCTCTTCCGAAAATGTCAAGGAAAATTCCGAAAAAACAGAAAATTCCAATAAAAAAGATGCTTTTCGCTATCAAACCCGAGACACGAGTTTTGCAAAGGAAATAAAAAAGAACAACGAATCAACTGTAGCGGTAAAAGATATAGAGGAAGCCATAGAGGAAATACGGAACATCTATGAGGACTACAGCCTTACCGTTGATGAACGACGTACCAAAGCCTTAAAGGAAGCAGGCATACTTGCGAACAGGATTGTCGGCGAAAAGAAGTTAGACGATGACACGCAGTCGGCAGTTAAAGAAGCACTTAAAGGCGTTACAATTACCCTTAATGACGAACAGCGGCAGGAAGTCATAAACGAATACGGCTCCGTAAAAAATTTTCGTAATATGATTTTCGGCTCCGGTGTTAATGTTAAAGGCACGGGCGGAACAATGCTTGAGGATTTATGGACTACTCTTAATAACATAGATGCGTATACATTCAGTGAAGACGAAAGCACCGGCAATATGCCCGTTGTTCTTGCCGAAGTCCTCACCCGTAAATCAAAGGCAAGTGAAGAACTTGAACAGATGCTTACCGAAAATCTCGCCGACTCGATTATAAACCATGTTCAGGACAACCCAACCGAATACCCGTCAATAGGTGATGTCAGAATCGGAGACTACGGCGTAAAACTGACACCTAAGGAGTATATAGTTGATAATGAAGTTAAACGCGATTATTCATCTTCAAATATATCACGCCGGGAAATTCTTATAAAAGCTCTTGTAAACGCCTCCGGAAGTCTTAAAGAAAATGAGAGACTTATGGAACTTTTAAAAAAGGCAGATACAATTGAAACATGGGAAAAGCAGATAGAAAAAAACAAGAAGTTTTTAAACGGCGAACATAAGTTAAGAAAAGAAACAAGAGTAAGATTGATTGAAGAAAACAAGATATTCAATGAGGAAATTTATAATTTTGAAAGAGAACTTTTAAAAACCTCTGCCACATTAGCACCTTTCAGAAATTATGTTAAAGAAGCAAGGGAACAAGCGGCGGCGGCTGCACTCAAAAGATCTCACGCTAAAGAACAGTTGAGGAAAACGATTAAATCAACAAGAAGGTGGATTGAACGCCCCAACAGCAGTGAAATACGCTGTCCGGAGTTTTTGCAAAAACCGATAACTGATGTTATTTCTGCTTTAACAACCGTAGCCGATGACAAAGAAATGATATATGCTTTAAGCGGTATTGCCAATGCATTAAAAAGTAACACAAGGAATTATGACGATGAGAAAGATATAAACCCGATAAACGAAACATTTTACATACCTGACGATTATGCGGAAGAAATAAATGCAATCATTTTACGCATAAGACAGTGGGGTAAAGTTAATGTGAAGCAAAGCGGTATAAACTGGCTTACAGAAGATGAAGCTATTACAATGCGTGAACTTTTAATGCATATGAAACATTCGGCAAAGGCTGTAGGTGAGATGCATCAGAACGAAACATTTAAGCATGTTGAAGAATTGAGCGATAAGACCGTTGAAGAAATGAGCGGAATATCGGAAAAGAGATTTAAAGAAGGCGGAAATACTTTTGAAAAAAAACTTGCCGATGCAACAAATCATACAGAAAAGTTTTTAAAATGGGATTTAGCCGTTCCGGAATATGCTTTTAAACGTTTCGGCACTGCCGGTATGTCTATATTCAATGAGTTTAAAGACGGTCAGGACAAGCTTACGAAAAACATGGAAGAAATATTCGACTTTGTGGAAAAAATGAAATCTTACGGCTGGACTTATGAGAATATAAAAAAATGGGAAAACGAAACGCATGAAATCGAACTCGGAAACGGCGTAAAAATTAAAATGACCACTGCCGGTATAATGTCGTTCTATGCACTGTCAAGAAGAGATCAGGCATTAAATCACATGCAAAAACATGGTGTATGCTCTATTATAGGTAAAAACACATTCAGAGGGTACACTAATTTTTCCGATATAGCAAAAATAAACGGACTTCTCACAAAGGAACAAATAAGACTTGTCGAAGCAGTACAGGGTTTTATGTCCTCCGATATAGCCGAATGGGGTAACGAAATATCCTATAAGCGATACTTGACAAACGATTTTAAAGAAAAACATTATTTTCCTATCAGAAATGTTCCTGCAGAAGGACCTGTTACCAGTATAGAAGAAGGAACGGACAGCGTGTGGAAACTCATTAACAGTTCTTTCACGAAAAGAACCGTACCTAATGCAAAAACGCAAATTGCTATACAGTCTTTTTTCGACGTGAGCATAAAACACATGACGGAAATGGCAAATTACAACGCTTTTGCATTCCCGATAATAGACACAATGAAGTGGCTGAATTATAAAAAAGAGTTTAATCCCGAAAGCGATGAGCACGAATTAAGATATGCAGTAAGAGCGACTTTGGGTGAGGCTTTCGGCAATGATGCCGAAGAATATATAGAAAACTTTCTGAAAGATATTAACGGAAGAAAAGCATTAGAATCAGGTAGCGAAAAACTTGTGAAAAAATTCATAAGAAATACAAAGCTTGTGGCTGTTGCCGCTAATATGAGAGTTACATTATTACAATTTACGGCTTATGTAAGAGCCGGCAGAGTTATCTCACGGAAAAGTCTTTTAAAGGGTTTGTCGGGTATATTACCTAAAGGGATGAAAAATCTTACAGCTATGGCAATGAAATATGCACCGATAGCAAAGTGGAAATCATTCGGCTTTTTTGACCCGAACACCTCTACCCCGATTGCAGAACAACTTAAGGGTAAAAATCTCTTTAATAAAATCAAAGAAAAAACTTTAACACCTGCCGAGGCTGCCGACCGCTGGACATGGAGCGTACTGTTCAAAGCGTGTATGTATGAGGTGGCAGAAAAGCAAGGCGTTAAGTACATGTCTGAAGAATGTAAAAAGAAAGCCGGCGAACTATTAAGAGATGTAGTGTATAAAACGCAGGTTGTTGACAGTTTACTTACGCGCTGCCCCGAAATGAAAAGTAAGAATTTCTATGCAAGAGAAGCAACGGCATTTTTTGCTGAACCTGTTCTTTCTTATAATATGCTGCTTGACAGTGTTTCCGATGTTGATATAGAATACAGAAGACTTCTTAAACTTCACCCCGAAAGAAAAAGCAGCGAAAATATGAAAGCTGCCATAAAAAATAAAGGCAGAGAAATAGGGAAAACTCTTTTAACATATGTTCTGACAAACATCGTTACAGCATTGGCGGAATCGGTTATAGATACTCTCAGAAATGATGATGACGATAAATTGCCGAAAAAATTTGCAGACGAATTTTATATAAACCTGATAAATGATATGTCTCCTATAGTTAAAATACCCGTTTTAAAAGATTTATGGAACTTCGTTATGTACGTTTTCGGCAAAGGCTTTGAAAATACCGGTAGTATTTCCAATCAGTATATTAAAGACCTTACAAACTTTGTAAAGATATATCAAAAAATGCAAGAAAATGACAGCTACACAGCGTATGCCCTTGTTAAGGCGAGTGCTAAAGTTCTTTCGGATGTTTCAGGATTGCCTGTTTACAACCCGATAAGAGACACGGTGGCGATATATAACACGATTATGCAGTTTCTCGGTAAGAGTGATTTAAAAGTTCTTTCTTACGCCCGTGACAGTAAAGAGAACGGATATTTATATTATTCTGCACTTGAAAGCGGAAAACAAAAGAATATTGACCGTATTAAAAATACGCTCGGAGGAGAAAGTAAAGCAAACGATGCTCTTAAGGCTTATTTCCGTGAACAGAGTAAAGAGAAAGACGGAATGTCAATCGAAGAAATACATGAAAGTGCAAAAAAATATCTTCCGGATGATGATTTGACAGATATAATTAAATCCTGTTTGAATGCTCAATACGGCAAAGGGTTGATAGATATTGAAAAGGTTAATTCCTATGCTCGGAAATATCTGAAAGACGATGCCGACGGGACGGTTAAATACTGTATACAGCAGGCGTTTAAAGACGGAAAGATAACTCTTGATACCGCTAAAGAATATGCCGGTAAATACATTTCTGAAAATAGTTATTGGGATATAGACCGCTGGAAATATACGGCAGAAAACGGCTCCGGCGACAACTACAGTAAATATAACAATTTATTTAAGGCAGTCGAAAGCGGAACGGTATATAATTCGCTTGATGAATACTACTCGGGAGCGGACAAAGAAAAAGACGAAACCGACAAAGAATTTAAAAAGCGGATAAACGGTAATATGTCGGCGGCTATCACGAGCAAGTACAAAAAGCAGTATATTGAGGCAAACAATCACACCCGGGTTGAAATTATGCAGAAACTTATAAAGGCATATATGGCACTCGGCTATACAAAAGCGGAGGCGGTTAAAAAAATAAATAACTGGCTTGAGAAAGATTGAGCGGTGGGCGGTGTATGTTCTGCACCGCCCACATGTTATAATTACCGCAAAGGGGTGATTAAATGAATAAAGCAACATATACTTTCTCTTTAGATGTAAATGAAGCGGTGGAACAGGTCTTAATTCCTCTCAAGGTCGGCGAAACCGGGCGTAAGTTTGTAATAAGTTTGCAGGAAAGCGGACAGCCGTATATACCTGAGGCGGATTGCAGAGCGTATATATATGCTATGAAGCCCGACGATACCGCAGTTATTAACGCCTGTATAATACGCCTTACAGACGGCGCCGTTATGTATGAAGTGTCTCCGCAGTTAAGCGGAACCACAGGCATAGTTCGGTGCGAATTAAAGATTATAGGTAATGACGAAACCGTAATCTGTTCACCGACATTTCTTGTCAATGTAAATGAAACTGCAATTACCGATGACGATATAACATCAAGTTCCGATTTGCAGGCAATTACAGACATACTCACAAAATATGAGAAAGTGCTTGACGGTGTTGCGGTATGGTCTCAATTAGTTTCGGGCTGTTATGTGTGCCACAACGCAAAAATCAAAGCCACAGCCGCAACAATAGATAATCTTGCAGAGGTTGACGGGTATTTGTATGTTCGCAAAGACGGTAACGGTGACGGCTCTATAACATACCTTGACGAATGCGAAATTGTAATTAAACATATACCGGCTGACTTGCAGAATGTTGAGACTACAAGAGTTGATATTGAAGATATTGAAACAACGGATAATAAGGTTACTTCACTTTCTTCCGGCTCCACCGATACGGAATATCCGTCTGCTAAAGCGGTGTATCTGCTCGGCGAACAACTCAGAGCGTTTGTGTACGAAAGAACGGTAGTTGAGACGTCTATGAGTAACACAAGTCCTAACCCGGTACAGAATAGGGTCGTTAAAAACTATATTGACAGTAAAACGGTTATTGATACTGCAATAAGCGACAATAGTCCTAACCCGGTACAGAATAGGGTTGTTAAAAACTATATTGACAATAAGACGAGGGTTGATGATGCGATGAGCAGTAGCAGTATGCGCCCGGTACAGAACAGAGTCGTTAAAGATTATATCGACAGTAAGGTTGTTCCCGGCGGAGTTATAGACACTGCAATGAGTGACAGTAGTACTAACGCTGTGCAGAACGAAGTAATTAAAAACTATGTTGATGGTAAGACGATAGTTGACTCGGCTATGAGCGACAGCAGTACTAACGCTGTGCAGAACAAAGTAATTAAAAACTATGTTGACAGCAAAAATAACCCTGTTGTTTTATGGGAGGATTTGGCATATACAAGTGATGTAATATCAGTGCCCGGATTAACTGATTATCATGTGGTTGTTCTTGAGGTCGGTCAGGGTGCATTTGTAACAAATATAGTTTGTTATAAAAATGAGACTGTTCTTCCCGCTACAAGGTACGGCGGTATCGGGTTTATATCTACAAGCAGTTCGGGTATTTATGCACGGTGTGAGGTTGAAATAACAAATCCGGAAAGTGACGATGTTACTGTTACCGAAGTTGCCGGCAAACAAATCAATGACGGTACCGATTATAACAATTTTCGTCTTTATAAAATCACAGGGATTATGTAAAGGAGTGTTAAAATGATTAAAGAAGTAAGTTATGACAGCGACATAACAAGAGAAATTAAAAGAACCGAAAACCAAAAAGAAGTGACCGACACATTCGTCCGCACTGATTTTCTTGCGGACGAAGAAACGGACATAACCGCAATGAACACAGACGGCAGTGAATATTTAAAATACCCGTCCGGCTCAATGGTTTATTGCATTGAAAACGGTAAAAAATATATCCTTAAAGCGGATTGCTCCGAATATGTTGAGGTGTGA
>JAZUHA010000073.1:0-3180 GCA_045641485.1 Acutalibacteraceae bacterium | reverse complement strand
GTGATAAATGAATATCCGTCAAGCGTAATGATTTCCGGAATACTTCCGCAATATGTTTCTTCGTAATCAACGCTTTTGCTCAAGGTTCGGATTATTACATTTTGTTTTTTTATTCCGCTGATTTCAAGCTTTATTTTCTCCGCATTTTCACTTATGTTCGCAATGCAGAGAAGCTTCTTTTCGTCCGATGCGGCGCAGGTGTAAATATATCCTTCACCGTAACTTTCACATTCGTTTTTCTGAGTGTATAGCTCATCAAACTGCTTAAAGGCGTAATATGTTTTTGACGGTTCAAGGCTCGGAAGATTATATAATCCGCCGTATTCAACCCAAACCTGAGCATCATAATACATTGCGGAATCAATGGGGCATCTCTGCATTTCATAAAGACTTGCCGCCACATGAGAAGCGCCCTTTTCGTTGCGGTAATTTATATAATTTTGTATGCGTCTGTTGTCCGTTTCAACATCGCAGATATTTACATTCCACTCCGCATCAATACACTCGGTTTCGAAAAAGCCGTATTGAACTAAACCGCTACCGCGGTGGTTCTTGTAAATACACAAACACCTTCTGTATAATATTTCTGCTTTCAAAAGCAAATATTTTTACAGGAGGATTTTTTATGACTACTCAAGAATATCTTTCAAACATGATGGAAGATATGGAACTGCGCGGACTCGGTGAAAGAACTATGAAAGTTTACACAGGTGCCGTATCGCTGTTCTTAAAATACTGCGACGAGCAGAATTGTGAACTCGGCGAGGATTCATTTCGCCAATACATTCTCACTTGTTTTCGCAGCGGAAAGGTTTCCAAAACAACCTGCAATCTGTACAACAGTGCTATCCGTTTCTTTTTGGAAGTTACTCTCGGTCAAAACATCAACTATGCCCGTACTTGTCGTTTCAGAAGAGAATATCACTATCCCGAAGTATTTACAGCAGAAGAAATTGCTCAGTTCTTTTCCGTTATTGATGATGTAAAATACCGTGCAATTTTTCTTAACATCTACGGTTCCGGCTTACGAGCTTCTGAAATCGGCAAGCTGCGTGTTACCGATGTTGACAGTAAAAATATGCGGTTGCTGATCAAACAAGGCAAAGGCAAAAAAGACCGATATACAATTCTTTCAAATGCGGGACTTGCTGCTCTTCGTGAGTATTGGAAAATGTATCGACCTGTGAGTGAGCACGGATATTTGTTTCCCGGAAAAGATAACGGACACCTTGGCACTTCCGGTGTTGAAATTGCTTTTCGCAAGTACTATGCAAGAACCGGATTGACAAAAAAGGCTACGGTGCATACTCTCCGACATTCTTTTGCTACTCATCTTCTCGAAAACGGGGCTGATCCTCTGTACATTAAAAACCTGCTCGGGCACACCACTATGGATACAACTAACATCTATCTGCATATTGCCAACACACCCATCTACAAAACAGTCAGTCCGTTGGATATGGTGAATGTCGATGGTTGAGTTACAGGATATTCTTTCGGAATACGGTGAAGAATTTAAGGCAAAGCATCATCTGTCTTACGAACAAACAAAAGCTTTTTCCGCAATTCTGAAATGCAGAACAGCCGAATTGGGCGGACATATGGATATTTGTTCATCCTGTGGCTATTCCAAACCTTCTTACAATTCCTGCAGAAACAGAAACTGTCCAAAGTGCCAGACATTTGCAAAAGAAAAATGGATCAACAACCAAAAATGTGACTTGCTGAATGTTCAGTATTTTCATGTTGTTTTTACTGTCCCTGCCGAACTGAATGGGATATTTTATGCGAACCAGATACAGTGCTACAATCTGCTTTTCAAATCTGTTTCGGAAACATTGCAGGAACTTGCAAATGACAGCAAATATTTAGGGGCATCTATCGGATTTACTGCGGTTTTACATACTTGGGGACAAAATCTTCATTATCACCCTCACATTCATTGCATTGTTCCTGCAGGCGGATTAGATAAATCAGGTGTTTGGAAAAATTCCAAAAAGAAGTTTTTTATGCCGGTCAAAGTATTATCCGCCAAGTTCAGAGGCAAGTTCCTTGCACTTTTGAAGAATACAATTCCTATGGTTGATTCCGAAATTTTAGATAAATGTTACGATAAAAACTGGGTTGTTTACTGCAAACCGCCTTTCAAGAATGCCGGTTATGTTGTTGAATACCTTGGCCGGTATACTCACAGAATAGCGATTTCCAACAACAGAATTTTAAGCGCCGAAAACGGTACGGTCACTTTTCAGTGGCGTGATTACAGTGATGGCAACAAGCAAAAGGTTATGACCCTTTCTGCCGATGAATTTCTCAGAAGGTACTTTATGCACGTTCTTCCGAAAGGCTTTTCAAAGATCCGTCATTTCGGATTCTTGTCAAGCAGAGGAAAACAGGTAAAGCTTGGCAAATGCAAAATCCAAACTGCCACCGCAAAATACAAAAAGCTTTCCGCCGATGAACTTCTTGAAAAAATCCTCGGCAGAAAGCCGGCTGTGTGTCCTGATTGCGGTTGCCCTCTAATTCACCACAAATTATTGCCACCGTAAAGAACACTATACCAATAGTGAATTTTCAAAGTCTGTTTTTACAGGCTTGATTCACCATACCTATTTTATCTTCTGAAAATGATTTTTTCAATGTTTTCTGTATCTTTTTTTGTTTCGAACTCTTTTTTGTTAAAATTTAAGAAAGCAGACATTTAACTTTCCCATAGTCTTCTGTAAACATCCGCGTTTTAGCTCAATGAGAGTTATACGAATTGGCTCATCTGAATTCCTTTTTCAGACGAGCTTTTTCTTTTCGCCATTTCGTATAACTTACTATTCATTTGTCTATGTAATTATAACATAAAACCAACAGGAAATCAATGAAGCGAACTCGCCCACGCTTCTTTCGTTCTCCCATTTTCATTTCTTCATTAGCCCGTCAGTCCGTGTTCATTGAAAAAACGGCCTTTCGCCGGTTTTTTCATGGCACCCCCTGCGGGAATCGAACCCACAACTAACCCTTAGGAGGGGCTTATTATATCCATTTAACTAAGGAGGCGTGCCGTATTAACTTTTGAGGACTTTTATATATTATCAAAAAGCTGTTGTAAAGTCAAGATGAAAATTTTCTTCAAAAATATCTTAACTTCGGCAAAATGACGATAAATAATACTTGAAAAAAATGGTATTA
>JAZUHA010000072.1:0-2133 GCA_045641485.1 Acutalibacteraceae bacterium | reverse complement strand
GTAGGCGGTATGGCTGTTGTTTACAAGGCTTACGACAGTATAGATGACCGTGTTGTTGCCGTTAAAATATTAAAAGAAGAGTATCTTGCTAACGAGGAATTTCGCAGAAGGTTTAAAAACGAATCAAAAGCGATTGCCATTCTTTCGCATCCCAATATCGTAAAAGTTTATGATGTAAGTTTCGGTGACAGACTTCAGTATATTGTTATGGAGTATATTGAGGGTATCACTTTAAAAGAATATATAGAACAGCAGGGCGTTTTAGACAGAAACGAAGCGCTGTATTTTGTTGTTCAGATTTTAAGAGCGTTACAACACGCTCACGATAAGGGTATTGTACACCGTGATGTAAAACCGCAAAACATTATGCTTCTTGAAGACGGCACTATTAAGGTTGCCGATTTCGGTATTGCGAGGTTTTCCCGCGGTGAAACAAGAACAATGACGGAAAAAGCCATCGGCTCTGTTCATTACATAAGCCCCGAACAGGCAAAAGGCGAAATGACCGACGAAAAAGCGGATATATATTCGGTTGGTGTTGTTCTTTATGAAATGTTGACGGGCAAACTTCCGTTTGAAGCGGACAGCGCTGTTTCCGTTGCTCTTATGCAACTTCAAAAAGACCCTGTTCCGCCCCGTTCGGTAAATCCGAAGATTTCTCTGGGTTTTGAGCAGATTGTAATGAAAGCAATGCAGAAGAATGTCAGAGACCGTTATCAGACTGCTGCGGAAATGCTTCTTGACCTTGAGGAATTAAAAAGAAACCCCAATATGAAATTTGATTATACTACCTATGATACAGATAATGAAGCAACTATGTACATAGGTAAAATACAGGAAAAAAGCACTCCGGCACAACTTACACGTCAGAAAACAAAAGATACCGCCCCAATACCGAAAGGGCAAGCGGCTTCTGTTGCCGAAGTTGCCGAAGCGCAGGCTAAACTTGCCGCACGAAATGAAGAAAAAGCAGCCGAAATAACCGCAGAAGATGTTGATAATAAAAAACTCAATAATAAAACGGTTATGATAATTGTTGCGGCTGTTTTGGGTGTTATTGCCGTATGCGGTGCTGTACTCGGTATTTTATCTCATAACGGTGTAATAACGCTTTTCGGCAGAAAAATAGAAGTTGAAAATTTTGTCGGTCAAAATTATATTGATGTTATAGAAAATAAAGATTATGAGGGTACTTATAATTTTGAACTTGTTGAAGTTTCTTTCTCCGATGCCGAAGAGGGTACCGTTTATCAGCAGGATCCGAAAGCCGGTGAGAAGATTACAAAAGGTGCAACCGTAAAACTATACGTTGTAAGTTCCGGTAATAAAGTCACCGTTCCCGACGGTTTGTACGGTCTTAACTACAAGGTTGCCGGTGATAAACTTCAATCTTTGGGCTTTAATGTGACTTTTGTTCCGCAAACATCTTCGGAAGAAACAGTCGGTACCGTAATAAATGTTGAGCCTGCCGCAGGTTCACAGCTTTTATACGGCTCGGCGGTTACGGTCTATTTTGCCGCTGATAAAAGTTCGGAACTTTTTAAGATGCCGTCTCTTGAGGGTAAATCTCTCGACGAAGCAAAAAAAATTCTTGAAGATAAAGGTCTTGTACTCGGTGAAGTAAAAACAGTTGACAGCGGTAAAGCGGAAAACACCGTTGTTCAGCAGGGTACTGCCGTAGGTTCCCCGGTAGAAAAAGGCGAATCTGTCGTACTTGTTGTCAGCAGCGGTTTTTTGAGCGGTGAGAAAACGGTTAAACTTCCGAAAGCATCAGGTGTTTTAAGTATTAAAGTTTTGGTAGACGGTGAACAGGCCGATGCTGCCGAAGTTAATCCTTCGGAAAGCAATTCATATACATTTACCGTAAGAATCCGTTCCGGTAAATCTAAAGTCGAAGTTTATATAAATGATTCTCTCTATAAAGAAATGACTGCTTCCGCTTCTAAAACGAAAGTTACATTTTCCGGTGAAAAATCATATCCGTTAAGTTTTTATATTGATGTTACGAATTTGAAAGAGAGCGAAGCGGTTTCCGCTCTTAAAAATGCAGGTTATTCAAATTATACGGTTGTATATGACGATACTACTTCTTATGAGGCAGGCACCGTAATAGCTCAGTCTCCGGATTGTTCC
>JAZUHA010000071.1:0-4386 GCA_045641485.1 Acutalibacteraceae bacterium | reverse complement strand
CAACAAAATACATCTTTTGCACATTTCATAATTAAATTATTAAGAAGTCTGAAAAAAATATATAAAAAAATGTTTTTATTTTTGTTATACCGTGATAAATTTCCTGCCCGACTTTCATTGACAAATTTCCGTCACTTTGATAAAATTATTCAGTATTGATTATTTTGCCTTAAGAAGGTGTTTTTATGGAATTTGAAAGAAAAATCGGTTTCGATAATGACTTGTACATAAAAAAGCAATCGGAACAAATAGTAAGAAGAATCGATGAATTCGGGGGTAAACTCTACCTTGAATTCGGAGGTAAACTCTTTGACGATTTTCATGCTTCCCGTGTACTTCCCGGGTTTAAGCCGGACAGTAAATTGCAGATGCTTTTAAAACTTAAAGACCACGCCGAAATAGTTATAGTAATTTCCGCAGGCGACATTGAAAGCAATAAAGTCCGCCGTGACTACGGCATAACATACGACAGTGATGTACTCCGTCTTATGGATGCATTTATGAATATAGGTCTTTTTGTGGGCAGTGTCGTAATTACTCAATACAGCGGTCAGCCTGCCGCAATGAAGTTTAAAGAAAAACTTGAAAATCTCGGTATAAAGGTATTTTTACATTACCCGATTGACGGTTATCCTTATAATGTTCAGCATATTGTAAGCGATGACGGCTTCGGCAAAAACGAATATATCGAAACAAGCCGTCCTCTTGTTGTTATTACGGCACCGGGTCCGGGAAGCGGAAAAATGGCAACCTGCCTTTCGCAGCTTTATCACGAAAATGCGAGAGGTATAAAAGCAGGCTATGCAAAATTCGAGACATTCCCTATATGGAATCTTCCGTTAAAACACCCCGTAAACCTTGCTTACGAAGCGGCAACAGCCGACCTTAACGACGTTAATATGATTGACCCGTATCACCTTGAAGCATACGGAAAAACAACCGTAAACTACAACCGTGATGTAGAGGTTTTCCCGGTACTTAATGCGATATTTGAAAAAATCGAGGGAAAAAGCCCGTACAAATCACCCACGGATATGGGTGTTAATATGGCAGGTTACGCCATTATTGACGACGACGTCTGCCGCCGTGCTTCATACGAAGAAATTATTCGCCGCTACTTCGCAACTCTTTGCGACAAAGCCGGCGGAAGCAAAAACGACAGTGCAATAGCAAAAATAGAAAGCCTTATGAATCAGGCGGGTATAACCGTTGAAAGCACACGTCCCACGGTAAAAGCCGCTCTTTTAAAAAGCGAAACAACGGGCAACAGACCTGCGGTTGCAATAGAACTGCCGAACGGCAAAATAGTAACGGGCAAAACTTCCGACCTCTTGGGTGCTTCCTCTGCCGCAATACTCAACGCACTTAAAGTTGTTGCGGAAATAGATGATACTGAACTTCTTATTGAACGTGAGGTTATTGAACCTATTCAAAGACTTAAAACCGAAATTTTAGGCAATCACAATCCCCGTCTGCACACAGACGAAGTTCTTATAGCACTTACAATGAGCGCCGTAAGCAGTGAAAACGCAAAAAAAGCCTTTAACGCTCTTGCAAAATTAAAAGGCGGTGAAGCACATTCCACGGTAATTCTTTCCCAGGTAGACAGCGACACATTCAGAAAACTCGGCGTAAACCTCACCTGCGAACCTCAACACGAAAGCAAAAAGCTTTATCATAAATAAGAGTTCATCTTGAAAGGAATCTTAAATAATGGCAAAAAATAATGCGGCAAAAAATATTGACGAAAACAAAGATCTCGGACTGCAACTAAACCCGAAAACAATGGGTATTATTTGCGTTGTACTTGTGGCAATTCTTATTCTTGCAGGCACACTTACTCAAGTTTTGCCGAGAGGTCAGTACGACACGGTTTTAAAAGACGGTTACGAAACGGTAGTAGACGGCACTTATCATACTGTAGATGAAAAAATGCCGATATGGAAAATACTTCTTTCTCCCGTGCTCGCCTTTACTTCGAGCGATGCTTTAACGGGTGTTGCGATAATTCTCATAATCGTACTTGTCGGCGGCGCTTTTCTGATTCTCGATAAATGCGGAACGCTGAAATATATTATGGCTTCTCTTATAAAGCGTTTCAGCAATAAAAAATATGTGCTTCTTGCATCAGTAGTTTTTGCGTGTATGCTTCTTGCTTCAACAGCAGGTATCCTTGAAGAACTTGTAACTCTTGTCCCCATAGCCGTTGCGGTATCACTTGCTATGGGCTGGGATTCTTTAGTGGGTCTCGGTATGAGTATGATAGCGGTCGCTTTCGGTTTTACCGCCGCAACTTTTAACCCGTTTAATGTTGCAACCGTACAGAAACTTTCGGATATTCCCGTTTTTTCCGGTCTTTGGCTTCGTGTAATCATTTTTGCATTTGTATATCTCATACTTTTCCTTTTCCTGTTTTTCTATGCAAAAAAGATTGAAAAAGATCCGACAAAATCTCTTTCTTACGAAAGTGACAAAGCATTAAGAGATAAATTCACTATAGATAATATAGATGAAGTAATAGAAAACAAAAGCATCAAAAAAGGTGCTGTGGCATTTCTTACCTGCATTTGTATTGATATGGGCTTTATTATACTTGACTTTATACTTGATGCAGGCGGTATGATTTCACTTCCGGCAATGGCAGTCCTCTTTACAACGGGCGGTCTTCTTGCAGGATACAAAACGGGGCTCAGAGGCAAAAAACTTGCAAACAGTTTCTTTGCCGGTGCAAAAACAATAGCCCCCGCTATTCCGCTTATAATTTTCATTATCGCAATAACATACATCTTGCGTGAAGGTATGATAATGCACACGCTTCTTCACTCCCTTTATGAACTTATGAAAGGGCTTTCACCGTATGTAACCGTTCTTCTCCTTTTCGCCGTTATTGCTTTACTTGAGTTCTTTATAGGCAGCGGTACGGCAAAAGCATTTCTTATTATTCCGCTTGTTGCTCCCCTCTCCGACCTTGTCGGCATTACACGTCAGACGGTTGTTACCACATTCTGCATGGCAGACGGCTTTACAAATCTTCTTTATCCCACAAGCGGTATTATGATTATCGCAATAGGTCTTGTAAATGTTTCTTACGGCAAATGGCTCAAATTCTCGTGGAAGCTCTTTATTGCCGAATTTGTTTTTGCGGTTGCCGCAATGATGTTTATGGTAGCGATACAATACACATAAAGAGGTGTTATCATTTTGAAAACAGTAATTAAATCTCAACACAGCGAATTTATTTATCCCGAATGTTCCGTAACGGAATCTGCACACGCTTCCACGGTTTTACCGCTTCCCAACGGAAATGTTGTTGCCGCATGGTTCGGCGGAAGCAAAGAAGGCAACGATGATGTTAAAATTTATGTAAGCGTAAATGAAAACGGAAAATGGAAAACTCCCTACCCCGTTGCGGTAAAGGGCAAAGAACTTCCGCATTGGAATCCCGCACTCTTTTTAAAGAAAAACGGCGATATAATTCTTTACTTTAAATACGGCAAACCAATTCCGCAATGGGTAACATACTTTGCAATATCAAAAGACGGCGGAGAAAGTTTCTGTACACCGAAAATTCTTGTGCCCGGTGATAAAGACGGCGGCAGAGGTCCCGTAAAAAACAAACCGATAAGATTGAAAGACGGCACCGTTTTGGCACCCGCTTCAAAGGAACACCCCGTAAACGGCTGGAAATGCTTTGCGGATATTTCAAAAGATGACGGCAAAACATTCACACACTCAAAATTTGTTTTAAGACCGAAAAAGAACGGCAGACGTGTCGATATGATTCAGCCGACTTTCTGGGAAGACGAAGACGGAGTTCATATGTTTGTCCGCACAAATAAAGGAAGAATTTACAGAAGCGACAGCCGGGACGGCGGTTTTTCCTGGTGCAAAGCATACGAAACACCTTTACTTAACCCGAACAGCGGTATTGATGTAACAAGGCTTTCCGACGGCTCTTTGGTTCTTATTTCCAATCCCGTTGAAGAAAATTGGGGCAACCGTTCTCCGCTTACTCTTATGCGTTCGTTTGATAACGGAAAAACCTTTGAAGAATTTATTAAACTTGAACCCATCGAGGGCGACTATGAATTCAGTTATCCCGCAATAGTTGCAGACGGAATGACGCTTCATATTACATATACTTATGAGAGAAGAACCATCAAGTATTGGAAAATCGAACTGTGATAGTGATTAGTGATTAGTGGTTAGTGGTTAGTGGTTAGTAACCGGCAGTTCATTCTCCGGTATTTACCTTTTTTCAGTGAGGAATTAGGAATGAGGAGTGAGGAATTTCGGGGCACTGCGTGCCGATTATATATTACTTTATGAATAACAGGCAGTTTATTCTCCGATATTTATCTTTTTGATACAATTAAATAAACTTAA
>JAZUHA010000070.1:0-18785 GCA_045641485.1 Acutalibacteraceae bacterium | reverse complement strand
AAAAGAGACCGAAAAGAAATACGAAAATGTAACTCTTGTTGACTGCGGTGACCATGTTCAGGGCGGAGTAATCGGTTCATATTCCGAGGGAAGCTGCATTATTGATATAATGAATGCGGTAGGGTATGATTATGCGGCTCTCGGAAATCACGAATTTGATTATCAGATTCCGAGACTTTCTCAGCTCATCTCCGATGCGGAATATGATTACCTTTGCTGTAACCTCAGTTACAGCGGAGACGGAGAAAATCTTTTGAAAGATGTAAAGCCCTATGATATTGTTGATTACGGCAAAACACAGGTTGCCTACATAGGCGTAACCACTCCGCACACAATCACTTCTTCGTGGCCGAAATATTTTCAGGATGAAAACGGTGAATTTGTATATACATTTTCTTCCGATACTTTTTTTGAGGTACAGAAAAATGTTCTTGAAGCCAGAGCAAAGGGAGCCGATTATGTGGTTGTTCTTGCTCATCTGGGAAGCAATGCCGGAGATGAACCCTATACGGCATCTCAATTGGCAGCCGAAACAGTCGGAATTGATGCTGTTCTTGATGCCCATTCTCATGCGACATACAATACCGATGTCAAGAATAAAACAGGCGAAAATGTCTTGGTGGCTTCAACCGGTACGAAACTTGAAAATATGGGCAGACTTGAAATAAGCGTCGACGGTGAACTGTCAAATACTCTTATATCCGCCGAAGAATACACGGAAAAGGATGCCGAAATACAGGCTGTTATTGACAGTAAAAACAGAGATATTGATGAAAAAACAAATCAAAAGGTCGGAAAAACCGATTATCTTTTGAGCATCGGTGATGAGTCGGGAACCAGAATGGTCAGAACAAGGGAAACAAACTGCGGAGATTTTGTTGCCGATGCATACAGATATGCAGGTGAAGCCGATATCGGCATTGCAAACGGCGGCGGTGTCAGAGATAAAATCAATATCGGTGACATAACATACAAAAATCTTTTGTCGGTTGTCCCGTACGGAAATCAGTTGTGCAAGGTAAAGGTAACCGGTCAGCAAATTGCGGATGCTTTGGAATTTGCATACAAAAATACACAGTCGGAATACAGCGACGGAACCCATGCCTTAGGAGAATTCGGAGGCTTTTTGCAGGTTTCCGGACTTGAGTTTACGGTAGATACATCTGTCCCCTCATCTGTTCAAACGGACGAGAATTTTATGTTCACAGGGGTAAGCGGCGACAGAAGAGTTAAAGATATTATGGTTGAGAAAAACGGAACCCGGGTTCCGCTTGATATGAATGAAGAATATATTGTTGCAGGTACGGCATATTTAATTCTTGAGCACGGAGACGGACATACTGCCTTTGACGGATGCACCGTAATAAGCAACGATTTTTCGGTAGATGTGGATGCTTTGGTATCATATCTTGTTAACGGTTTAGGCGGTACTGTTGACAGCAGATACGCTTCGGCTCAGGGAAGAATAACCGTAAAATAAAAAAACGGTTTTTTATGTTTTTAAGACATAATTGACTTAATCGGGAATATAGTTTAAAATGTATTTAATTTGTTATCGGAGGAAATTATGGACGCATTTCTCGAAAATATGGAACTTGTTACCGGAACCGTAATGGATCTGGAAAAAATAGATAAAAAATCGGGTTTTAAAAGCACAAAAGACGGCTTTCCGATACCCGAAAGAAGAGAGGTCGTAAAAATAATAAAAGACCTGCAATCACTTCTTTTTCCGAGTTACTACAAGCACAGCGAAGGCAGTGAAAACGTTCTTTCGCAAACAGAACTTTTACTTAACATTTACAACAGACTTGTAATTCAGATTACGGGTGCATATGCCTTTAACGGCACGAATACCGAAGATACACCCGAAATAATCTGCGACAAGTTCATAAAAAAACTGCCCGAAGTAAAAACGCTTCTTTTAAAAGACATAGATGCTCTTTACGAGGGAGACCCTGCCGCAAAATGCCGTGAAGAAGTTCTTATCTGCTATCCCGGTTTCTATGCGATTTTAATATACCGCCTTGCTCATGAACTTTATACTCTTAAAGTCCCGCTTATCCCCCGTATTATGACAGAATTTGCCCACGAAAAAACGGGTATAGATATTCATGCAGGTGCAAAAATAGGCGAATACTTCTTTATTGACCACGGCACGGGCATTGTTGTAGGCGAAACAACCACAATAGGCGACCATGTCAAGATTTACCAGGGTGTTACTCTCGGTGCAAAAAGCTTTAAAGTCGATGAAAACGGCAATCCCGTTAAGGATATTAAACGCCACCCCGACATAGGAAACAATGTTATCATTTACGCAAATGCAACTATCCTCGGCGGCGATACAAAAATCGGTGATAACTGTGTAATCGGCGGTAACGTATGGCTTACAAAATCCGTTAAAGAAGGCAGTACCGTTTATTACGAATAAAGTCAAAACATTATAATATTACAAAATATCAAATAATCCACGATAATATCGTTAGTGCCACGATATCGTTTTGTGTATATTTCAACAATGAAATTTTATACTAACACTGTAAGAATGAGTTGTCATTCTGTTAGTGTGATTTCAGAGGTGAAAGATATGAAAGGCGATAACACAGTAATGAAGGCTGTCGGAAAACGGATTCAATATTACAGAAAAACTCGTGGCTATACACAGGAACAATTTGCCGAAATGATTGGGTTATCAACTAATTATCTTTCGGATGTTGAGCGTGGAAAAAGTTCGGCAAGGCTCGATAAATTAGTTATTATTATAAACAGTCTGGAATGCTCTGCCGATGAAATTTTTGCTGATGTAATAAACAACGGTTTTCAGGTGAAAAGTACTTATTTAAGTGAAGAAATTGAGCAGTTATCAACAAAAGAACAAGACACTGCTTTGACAATTTTGAAAGCATATATAGACTCTTGTAAGAAGTAAAACAAAACTGATAGTTGTTCCGTACTCATTTTTTTGAAGTACGGACTTTTTTTGTCATAAAATTGTGTTATACTAACGATATAACAATTAGTGATACGATATTGTAATTAGAAAGAGGTGGCTAAAACGGAACATTCATTATGCTTTATCGGACATAGAAAAATCAATGACACACCGGAACTGCGGGAGCAGTTGAAAAGTATTTTAACAGAACTCATTGAAAACGGTACGGTTAATTTTATTTTCGGAGACCATTCGGCATTTGACAGTTTGTGCTATGATTTGGTCACGCAACTGAAAGAAAAATACCCCGCAATCAAGCGGATCAATTTCCGCAAAGATTACGAGGATACCGACGATTACACCATGCAGTTTTTGATTGCCGGATACGAAGAAAGCATCTGCCCGAAAGGTGTGGGCAGTGCCGGCAGAGCAAGTTACGCAGAGCGCAATCAGGCGATGATTCGTGAAAGCGATGTTTGTATTTTTTATTATGATGAAGACTATTTACCGTCAAGGCGAAGAAACAGCAGGCGTGACTTGTTTGACTATCAGCCGAAAAGCGGTACTGCCATAGCGTACGATTATGCTTTACAGAAGAAAAAGAAAATAATAAACTGCTTTCTCGGTAAACACGGCTGATACTCGTTTTTTAGATTTTGTCTTGCAATCTTTCAAACACCACGGATTTAGTATTGTTTTCGCTTTTAAACGGTGCATTTACGGTTTCTCTTATAAATCTTGTTTTTGAAAGTTTATAAAACGGAACAACATACACAAGCGGAAAAATCAAAAAGCACAAAAGAAACCAGCCCGTAAAACTCAATTTAAAGTTTTCGTATTTTTGCAATGCGCCGTCCGTTGCAAAAATGCTTTTTTTAAACGCATTTTTACTTTTTCCGCCTGAAAGAGCGATATAAAACGGCACTGCACTGTAACGAAAACCGGATTTATTATAATACCTGAGTCCGATAATAAATACCGTCAGACTGCCCGTTAATACACACAAAAAAGCCGGCATACCGATTTCTGTGTTTTTAAAAATGAAATAACTGAAAACAAGGCACAAAACACCGGGCAAAAAATAATATAAGCACCACAAAAACCGCAGAAAAACGGTTTTTAAAAAAGAGCCGAAAATTTTAAATGATTTTTTCGGAGAAAGAAATTTAAAAAGCAGTTTAACCGAACCGTATTCGCCGTCTGCTCTTTTAAAATACATAAATTTTTCTCCCGTACTGACGGCACGGCAAAACACGGCGTTGCCGAAAAAAAGGATTACGAAAACAGCGTATGACACCGTTTTAACCGCAACACTTCCGTACTCTGCCGACAGATTTTTCAAAAACTCCGATTTCAGTATATAATAAACAAAATAACAAAAGCCGCAAAGCAGACCGAAGCGCAGAAAAAAAGACAGAAAACTTCCGAAAAACAGACGGAATGTATTTTTGTAAAGTGAATTTTTGCTGTACAGTTTAACAGAATTATTCATAATTTCACCCGAAAAAAAGATTGCCGGACTTCCGACAATCTTATTATTGACTTAATTCTGTTTTTATATACCGTTTTTCAGATTTCCGAGTGCAAAATACGGTATGTCGAGATTTCCGTAACCCGTTCCTATTTCAAGGCCGGGTTTCATTTTGCCGTGAAAATCGGAACCGCCCGAAAAAGAGAGTCCGCATTCCGAAGCAATTTTTCTGTAATCGGATATTTCTTTATCGGTATATTGGCAATAGTACCCCTCTATGCCGTAAAGGCCGTAACATTTAAATTCTTTAAGCGTTTCAAGAAGTTTTTCAAGTGAATAACCCGTCTGATTAAGATGTGCAAAAAACGCTTTACCGCCTGCAGCATTTATCGTTTCTATCGCTTCCTTTGCGGTAAGGTCTTTCTTTTCGCTGTAGGCGGGTTTGCCTGCTCCTATATATTTTTCAAAAGCCTCCTGCAAAGAGGAAACATATCCTTTGTCAAGAAGTACTTTTGCAATATACGCCCTGCCGACAAACTTTCCCGAGGAAGCTTTCAGCACATCATAAAGAGAAATATCCATACCGAGTTTTTTGAGTTTTTCGCAAATATCCGCTATTCTTTCTATGCGGTTTTGTTTCATTTTTTCTATCGTTTTTAAAAGAGTTTCGTTTTCGGTATCAATAAACAGCCCCAAAATATGAATCTCGGTATCCGCCGAAACGGAAAATTCTATGCCCGGGATAAGTTCAAGTCCGTTTTCTTCTGCACATTTCTTTGCTTCTTCAATGCCGTCTGTGGTGTCGTGGTCTGTTAATGCTACGGCACTCAAGCCTTTTTCCTTTGCGTACTTAATAAGTTCAGCAGGGGAAAGCGAGCCGTCGGAACAGTTTGAGTGACAGTGCAAATCGACTTTTCTTTCGTCGAAAATAATATTCTTTACTTCAGACAGACTGTCTGCAACAAATCCGCCGCAACCGCAAAGAAGTCGCCTGCCCTGATGCCCGTATGAAACAAGCACACAATCTGTACCGAGTTCGTTTGCAACTTCGTAATCGTGAATTGTATCTCCGACAAAAAGGACTTCGTTTCTGTTTAAACCGAGAGCGGAAAAAAGTTCTTTCGCTTTTTGTGATTTACTTTCGGCATTTTTATCATCGGAAGCAACAATTCCGTCAAAGTATTCTGTCAGATTATACTCTTCCAGAAGTCTTATTACTTCATCTTTTATATTGGCGGATACGATATATTGCTTTACTCCGTTTTCTTTTAAAAGTTTTAAAAGTGCTTCGGCACCGTCTGCAAGTTTTGTTTCGGGCAAATGGCGGATATAATCTTTATGATAGTTTTCCGAAATTTCTTTAAAATCGAGTTCGTCATCACTCAAAATATGCCGATAAAACCCGATTATCGGCGTTTCAACATAATCGTAATACTCTTTAAGAGTTATTGTGTTTTTCCCTTTTCGTATAAGCATATCGTTTACGCACGAAAGGGCGTTGCCCACATCATCTATAAGAGTACCGTTCCAATCCCAGAAAATCGCTTTATATCTCATAAATACTTTCCTTTTCGAGTTATTAAAAAAATTATAACACCGGAAAAGCATAAGTCAATAGAAAGTGTATGGGACTGTTCCGAAAACCTCTGTTATTTCACACCGAAAGCTATAGCCATACCTATAACAAGACCGAATAAGCCGGAAAGAATAACGGGCAGGCGTAACCTGATTATATTTTCGGTTTTATGCTTGTTTGTCGGCGGATTGCCTGCCGTTTTCAGCCTTTTTTGTGCATCTGCTCTGAGTTTGTTTTCCGGAATATCCGAATACTCCGGCTTAACAAAAAACAACGCTTTTTCAAAAAATCCGTTTTCCGTTTCGCTTATTTCAAGCACCTGTTTATTGACCCCTTTTATCATTTTTATACGCTCCTTTTATCAGCACCGAAAATCAGTAATTTTCTAAAAAAAATATTACCCTCATATTCAATTTTTATTCTTTGAAATTTAACGGGATTTTTGATTTGTTTATTTTCACCATACCCGTTTTATACTTTCCGTATAATGTCAGTTAAACGAAAAATGTTCAAAACTATGTAGAAACTGTCTACAACTTTGCCCTAAAATACTTTTGCCACGGAGTTTTCGACATTTTTTACTCCGTTTTCGGTAATTGCCTGACAAATGCACAAATATACGAATTGTTGTACAGGCTTTACAATTATACTGAAAGTCAAATTTATTTTTAATGAAAAAATCAACTGTTTTTGTTAAAAAATACCAAATACAAAATTACCGAAAACAGCCCCCGAATACTGTTAAAAACAGAGAAAAAATAATTATTTTAAATTTTACTTGACAAGAATCGATAATCACTTTTTAATGTTATCGGTGATTAAAATGAAAGTTCGGGAATTAACGGGTAATATTGTTCTTGAAGATGTCTCCTGTTTTAATATTGCACTTACTCTTGACTGCGGTCAGGCTTTCAGATGGAAAGTAAAAGAAACCGGCTTGTGGTACGGTATAGCAAGCGGAAAATACCTCGAATTAAAGCAAGACGGCAACTGCATTACTCTTTTTAATACAACAAAGAGCGACTACGAAAAACTTTGGGAAAAATATTTTGACCTAAACAGAGATTACAAAAAAATAATTGACGGATATTCGGACGAAAGTTTAAAAAAAGCCTGCAATGAATACCGCGGTATAAGGATTTTAAAGCAGGAGCCGTGGGAGGCGGTATGTTCATTTATTATTTCCGCAAACAATAATATACCGAGAATAAAAGGCATCATAGAAAGACTTTGTGAAAACTTCGGTGATAAAACCGACGGCGGTTTTGCTTTTCCGTCACCCGAAAAACTTTGCAGCCTCACTCCCGATGATTTAGCACCCATACGCTCCGGATTCAGAGCAAAATATATTATTGATGCCGCAAAAAAATTCTCAAGCGGAGAAATAAATCCCGAAAGAATAGAAAAAGCGGATTTTGAAGATGCCAAAGCCGAACTTTTAAAAATAAAAGGCGTCGGTGAAAAGGTTGCACAATGCTCTCTTTTATACGGTTTCGGCAGAACGGAAGCCTTTCCCGTCGATGTATGGGTAAAAAGAATTATGAGCGAAATGTACCCCGAAGGTCTTCCCGAATGTACAAAGGGAACAGAGGGTATCGCTCAACAATATCTTTTCCACTGGAGAAGACAGCAGGATATAAAATAAAATCCTTGCATTTTTCTTTTTTTCGTGATATTATATTTTCAAAATAAATAAGGAGTAATGATTATGAAAAAAACATTATCAATTTTATTAAGTATCATCATGCTTTTGGGCGTAGTTTCCGTTTGCGCTTCCGCCGCAGACAGAACCGTTTATGAAGGCATAGGAGGTCCCGCATTCACAGAAGACGCAAAAGATTTTGAAATCTGCCCCGGCAAACCTATTGTTGTTGCAGACAATATGCCTGCTTACGACGAAGGCAGTTATACCGTTACCGCCGCTTATGCAGAGGTTAAAGGTTTATTCGACAAAGAGTTTGCACCTTACACGGCAGGTACAAAACTTGACGAAACATTTAACGGCGCTTCCGTAAGATATGTACTTGAGTTCAGCGACGGAATAACAGAATATATCGTATATTCAAGCGAAGCCGTTCTTACCGTTGATCATAAGGGTTGCGGAGAATTTTTCAATGATAAAGACTCTCATTGGAGAATTTGCGAAAACTGCGGTGAAAAATGCGAAGTAGGTTATCACACAATCGAAGACGGTATTTGCTCCGTTTGCGGTGCGGAAGATCAGTACAAAACATTAAAAAATGTTTTCAACACTCTTGCAGGCATTGAATTCCTTGCACCTATTTTTGAAGCTATACAGTCGGTAATTCAGTTAATCGCCGGTTTATTGGCAGGCTGAAATATTCGGTTCTGATTTAACTTGAATATCTAAAGAACAAAAAGGCTGAAAAACTTGTTTTTTCAGCCTTTTTTCTTGACAAAACGGTGTATTTGGAATATATTATTCTTGTTTAATTATATTATAATAATATGAAAGGATGTGGACAGATAATGGAATCCGGCAGCAGCGGACATGGGCGATGCGTACTCGTTTTAATTGACGGTGACAAAGAACAGCCTCCGGAACGATACGGCTGTTCACATTTCCTTTTATGATTTTCTCATACTCGGAAAATGCCACCGGCTTGACATAAGTCAAGTCTGTTTTTTTGAGTTCAGGTTAGTTTCCCGTGTCTTAACTTCTGTTGAATGTCATTTGACAAACACAAAGGAGGTAAGACAAATTGAACAAAGAAATTTTTGAAAGACTGCTTTCCGAAAAGCAGTACAAAGCAATCAAAAGCATATTCGACACTTTAAATCCCGTTGATATTGCGGCTATTTTCCCGGAACTTGATGAAAAGGATATGGTTATTCTTTTCAGACTTATCCCGAAAGAAAATGCGGCTGATGTTTTCACTTATCTTGAGCCCGAAGAAGAACAGGTTCTTCTTGAAGCTCTTACCGATACCGAAATCACCGTTATTATGAACGATATGTTTATAGACGATGCCGTTGATATCATAGAGGAAATGCCTGCAAATGTTGTTGAAAGAATGCTTTCGCTTTCCGGCGATAAAAGAAACGCCATAAACACCGTTCTTAACTATCCCGAGGACAGTGCCGGAAGCATTATGACACTTGAGTACATCTCGCTTCTTCCGTCTATGACAATAGGCGATGCACTCAAAAAAGTTAAATCGGCAGGTATTCACACAGAAACGGTTTACACCTGCTATGTAGTCGAAAAACATAAACTTTTGGGTATTATTACCGCAAAAGATTTGCTCACCTGCGATGATGACGAAATAATTTCCTCGGTTATGGAAACAAACATCATCACCGTAAACACACATACCGATAAAGAGGAAGTTGCTTCCCTTTTCAACAAATACGATTTTCTTTCACTTCCCGTAACGGATAACGAAAACTGCCTTGTCGGTATTGTTACCGTTGACGATGCTATGGATGTTTTGCAGGAAGAGGCAGAAGAAGACTTCCAGAAAATGGCGGCTATTACACCAAACGACAAACCCTACCTCAGAACAACGCCGTTTTCTATATGGAAATCCCGTATTCCGTGGCTTCTTCTTCTTATGATTTCCGCAACATTTACGGGTATTATCATTTCATCTTTTGAAAGTGCACTTTCAAAACTTGTTGTTCTTACCGCATTTATTCCCATGCTTATGGATACGGGCGGTAATTCCGGCAGTCAGGCTTCGGTTACGGTAATCCGCGGTCTTTCGCTCGGCGAAGTAGGCACAAAAGATGTTTTTAAGGTTATGTGGAAGGAATTCCGTGTTTCCGTTCTTTGCGGTATCACGCTCGCAGTTGCCTCGTTTTTAAAGGTTATTCTTGTAGACGGTATGCTTATGAAAACCTCCGGCGTTGACCTTACGGTTGCACTCGTTGTTTCTTTAACACTTTGGCTTACGGTTATGTGCGCAAAGTTCATCGGCTGTACTTTGCCCATACTTGCAAAAAAATTAAAGTTTGACCCTGCCGTTATGGCAAGTCCGTTTATTACGACAATCGTAGATGCCGTTTCGCTTCTTGTTTATTTCTCATTTGCCAAAATGCTTTTGCCTATTTAACGAAAGGGTGAATGTTACGGATAAAAAACGAATAAATGTCATTGCCCACAGAGGTGCAAATGAACACGCACCGCAAAACACTTTACCGGCATTTAACCGAGCGCTCCGAGTGGGCTGTGACGGTTTTGAAACAGATATTCATTTAACTAAAGACGGCATACCCGTTGTATGCCACAATTTCACCGTAGACGAAACATCAGACGGTACAGGTGAAATAAGCAAAATGACTTTTTCCGAACTTCGTGAACTTGATTTCGGCTCTTATAAATCCGAAGAATTTAAAGGCACAAAAATCCCCTCGCTCGACGAATTTCTTGAAACTTACGCAAAAAAGCCGATGAAAGTTCTTGATATCGAACTTAAAAGCAAGGTGTTCGGTCAAAGCGGAACGGAAATTGCCGAAAAAGTTATAGGCGCAGTAAAAGAACACGGCCTTTTTAATGACCTTCTTATTTCAAGTTTTGACCCCGCACTTCTTGTGGCGTGTAAAAAAATCGACAGAAACTGCAAAACGGGTATTCTTTACAGTCCCGATAAGGCGTTAGGCAGAAAGATAGCCGCAAGACCGTTTAAGTTTGCAAAAGAAATCGGCTGTGATGCTTTACATCCGATTTTCATATATGTAAACAGCCTTTATGTAATGAAAGCGCATAAAAACGGTCTCGCCGTAAATCCCTGGACCGTTGACAACGAGTTTATTGCAAGAGCCATGGCACTTTCCGGCGTTGACGGGATTATTACAAACGTCCCGGACAAAATCAATAAGATTTTAGGCAAATAATTATTTATGCCTTTTTCTATAGGAGGAAAAACAATGTACGAACCTATTTCACCAAATGTAAATTTTGTTGAACAGGAAAAGAAAATCGAAAAATTCTGGCGTGAAAATCAGATTTTTGAAAAAAGCATAGAAGAAAGAAAAGGCGGCACGCCTTATGTATTCTATGACGGACCGCCGACGGCAAACGGAAAACCTCATATCGGTCACGTTCTTACCCGTGTTATTAAAGATATGATTCCCCGTTACCGCACAATGAAAGGCTGTATGGTTCCCCGTAAAGCAGGCTGGGATACCCACGGTCTTCCCGTTGAACTTGAAGTTGAAAAAATGCTCGGTCTTGACGGCAAAGAGCAAATAGAAGAATACGGTCTTGAGCCGTTTATAGGTTTCTGCAAAGACAGCGTATGGAAATATAAAGGTATGTGGGAGGAGTTTTCACGTACTGTCGGTTTCTGGGCAGATATGAATGACCCCTATGTTACATACCACAATTCATTTATAGAATCCGAGTGGTGGGCATTAAAACTGATTTATGAAAGGAACCTTCTTTACAAAGGCTTTAAAATCGTTCCTTACTGCCCCCGTTGCGGAACTCCGCTTTCAAGTCACGAAGTAGCGCAGGGCTACAAAACGGTAAAAGAGCGTTCTGCCATAGTTCGTTTTAAAGTTACGGGTGAAGATGCATATTTCCTTGCCTGGACAACCACTCCCTGGACTTTACCCTCCAATGTCGCACTTTGCGTAAATCCCGACGACACATATTGCAAGGTTAAAGCAAACGACGGCTTTACATATTATATGGCGGAAGCACTTCTTGACAAAGTTCTCGGAAAACTTGCAACAGAGGATGTTCCCGCATACGAAGTACTCGAAAAATTCGACGGTAAATCTCTTGAATACAAAGAGTATGACCCGCTTTTCGATTATGTTAAACCTCTTTGCGAAAAGCAGGGCAAAAAAGCACACTTTGTAATGTGCGACAGTTATGTTACCATGACCGACGGTACGGGTATCGTTCACTGCGCACCGGCATTCGGTGAAGATGACGCCCGTGTGGGAAGAAGATACGATTTACCGTTTATTCAGCTTGTAGACGGCAAAGGTAATATGACAGAGCCCACTCCGTATGCCGGTATGTTTGTAAAAGATGCCGACAAACCCGTGCTTATAGACCTTGAAAAAGCAAATCTTCTTTTTGATGCACCTAAATTCGAGCATGAATATCCCCATTGCTGGAGATGTTCCACTCCCCTTATTTATTACGCAAGAGAATCCTGGTTTATTAAAATGACCGAGGTTCGTGACGACCTTATTAAAAACAACAACACAATAAACTGGATTCCCGAAAGTATAGGCAAAGGCCGTTTCGGTGACTGGCTTGAAAATGTTCAGGACTGGGGACTTTCCCGTAACCGTTACTGGGGTACTCCCCTCAACATTTGGGAATGCAAATGCGGTCACCGCCACGCTGTAGGCTCTATAGAAGAACTCAAGAGCATGAGCGACAACTGCCCCGAAGATATCGAACTTCACAGACCGTATATTGATGCAGTTACAATCAAATGCCCCGTTTGCGGTAAAGAAATGCACCGTGTTCCCGAGGTTATCGACTGCTGGTTCGACTCCGGCGCAATGCCGTTTGCACAGCATCACTATCCGTTTGAAAACAAAGAACTTTTTGAAGCGCAGTTCCCGGCAGACTTTATTTCCGAGGCTGTTGACCAGACAAGAGGCTGGTTCTATTCACTTCTTGCCATTTCCACTCTTGTATTCAACAAAGCACCGTACAAAAATGTTATCGTTTTAGGTCATGTTCAGGACGAAAACGGTCAGAAAATGAGTAAATCAAAAGGCAATGCAGTTGACCCGTTTGATGCACTTGAAAGTTACGGCGCCGATGCTATCCGCTGGTATTTCTATACAAACTCCGCTCCGTGGCTTCCGAACAGGTTCCACGGCAAAGCAGTTGTTGAAGGTCAGCGTAAATTTATGGGTACTCTTTGGAACACATACGCTTTCTATGTTCTTTATGCAAATATAGATGAGTTTAACCCCACAAAATATAATATTGACGACTGCAAACTTACCGTTATGGATAAGTGGCTTCTTTCAAAACTCAATTCCATGGTAAAAACAGTTGACGAAAACCTCAACGACTATAAAATTCCGGAAGCCGCAAAAGCCCTTCAGGAATTTACGGACGAGATGAGTAACTGGTATGTCCGCCGCGGCAGAGAGCGTTATTGGGTACAGGGTCTTACAGACGATAAAATTGCCGCTTATATGACTCTTTTCACGGCACTTGTAACAACGGCAAAAACCGCCGCTCCGATGATTCCGTTTATGGCGGAAGCAATTTACCGCAACCTCGTATGCAATACCGACAAAACCGCTCCCGAAAGCGTTCATCTTTGCCTGTTCCCCGAAGTCAATGAAAAACTCATTGATAAAGAACTCGAAAGAAATATGGACGAGGTAGTTGACATTGTTGTTCTCGGCAGAGCCGCAAGAAACGGTTCCAACATAAAGAACCGTCAGCCGCTTAATACAATGTATGTTCAGTGCAACAAAAAGGTTGAGGGATATTTTGTTGATATTATCCGTGACGAACTCAATGTTAAAAATGTAGACTTTGATGCCGATGCGGCAGAACTTGTTTCTTACATTTTCAAACCGCAACTTAAAACACTCGGTCCGAAATACGGCAAACAACTCGGCGAAATCAGAAATGCTCTTTCCGCACTTACGGGTGATGCAAAAAAAGACCTTGACGAAAACGGCAAGATTACTTTAAGTATTTCAATAGGCGATATCGACCTTACGGCAGACGATCTTCTTATAGAAACAAAGCAGAAAGAGGGCGTATTTGCGGTTTCCGACAAGGGCGTTACCGTAGCACTTGATACGGAACTCACTCCCGAACTCATAGAGGAAGGCTTTGTTAAAGAACTTATAAGCAAAATTCAGACAATGCGTAAGGATTCCGACTTTAACGTTACAGACAGAATTATTGTAACATTGGGCGGGAATGATAAACTCTTTGATATTGCAAAGAAAAACGAAGAAGCCATTTCCGTAATTGTTCTCAGTGATGATATAGTTAAGGGCGAAGCGGAAAAGGAATGGGATATCAACGGCGAAAAAGTTAAGATATCTGTAGATAGAGTTTGATTTTTGAAGAATTACCAAAAGCTTGTTATTGATATTTATCAATAACAAGTTTTTGCAGAAGATGAACTTCCTATCGGAAAAGATTACCGGGATTTTGTTTGTGATGATGATAACGGTTACAATAAATTCTTAGGTATTGAAATAGACAACACTTATTTTGATGCTTCAAAAAAAAGATTGAATAAATACAAATAAAAATCAACCGATTTATCGTTCTTTTTAATATGAACGCTAAACCGGTTTTTTATTTTTCTTTATTATAGAACGGTAAATATGAGAGTATAAAGTTACTGTCAGTCACAAGGTGATACAAATCCGGCGAAGCCCCGAAATTTTTATCTTTTATCTCTTATCTGTTTTATTTATATATCGGTTTATCAATAAGTTTAACACTCGGCTTTTTAACTTTTTCTGTTTCAAAAACGACTATTTCATTTTCTTCTTTCAAAAGTACACCAGGAAGATAAAGTGTCTGTTGCGGTCCTTCTTTTAAAAATCTGCCGAGATTAAAGCCGTTAATGAACACTGTACAGTTTTTAAAATTCCGCATATCAATAAAGCAGTCTGTTTTTTCGTCTGCTTTAAATATGCCTTTAAAAAATGCGGGGCAGGAAGCAAAACCGTCTTTATATTTCGGCTCGGGCATTTTTTCAAAACCAAGGCAATAAATATCAAAATCGGTTATTATCTGATTTGCTATGTAAATTTCACCCATACCCTTGCGGTCGTATATTTTATGGTTAAAATTTATTCTGCCGAGCGCCTGCACAAGAATATCTATTTTAATTTCACCGTCAAAGGCTTTTACGGGAATGTTAAAACACTCATTATAAAGGTCTGCACCTTTAAGTTTACGGCGGTCGTAACGGTAAACAAGTTCTCCGTTAATAAAAATATATGCAATATCGTGAACACCGTTTGATTTTAATTCGGTATCACGGTAGTTGCCTTTTATTTTTGTGCTGTAAAGTATATAACCGCTGTTCTGCCCGTAATCTTCCATATAATAAGACAGGTGGCTTTTTTTGTGAACTGCAGCCTTTTTAAGATTTTTAAACAGTTCAGCACTTTGTGTCAGTTCGACTTTACCGTAACTTTTTGTTCTTGCATTTTCAGGCAGTTCGGGTAAAGTTTTCCCGAGATGTTTTGCCATTTTTTCTCTTAATACAAAATATTTTTCCGTATATGCACCGTTTTCGGTAAGCGGAGCAGAGTAGTCATAACTTGTAACGGTCGGGCAAAATCTGTCGTAATAGTTTGCACCGGATGTGAAGCCGAAATTCGTGCCGCCGTGGAACATATAAAGGTTAAAACTTGCATTTTCTTTAAAAAATCCGTCTATAGCTTCGCCTAACTTTTCGGCATTTTCCGGTTGATGCTCGCCTCCCCACTGTTCAAACCAGCCGCACCAATGCTCACCGCACATTAAAGGCTTGTCGGGTTGGAGTTTTTTCAGGTCGTCAAAACGGTGTTCGTTATATCCGCCGAAATTTGCAACCATAAATTCCTCCGGAATACCTCCGCCCGAGAAAAAAGACGAGGTTTCGCCGTCGGAAGTAAAAAGCGGAATATCCACACCGTAGTTTTTAATAAGGTCACGAAGATAATACAGATATTTTCTGTCACGCCCGAAAGAGCCGTACTCGTTTTCCACCTGCATTGCAATAATATTACCGCCGTTTGCAGGGAGGTGCTTTACAAGTTTAGGTATAAGAACGTCAAAATACCTTTTTACAAAAAATATGTATTTTTTGTCGTAACACCGAAGCCGTAAATCCTTGTATTTTAAAAGCCATGCGGGGAAACCGCCGAAATCCCATTCGGCGCATATATACGGACCGGGACGTACAATAACATAAAGCCCGACTTTTTTTGCGGTATCAATAAATTTTTCAATATCAAGTATTCCGTCAAAATTAAATTTGCCTTCACACGGCTCGTGCATATTCCACGGAACATAAGTTTCAACTGTATTAAGACCGGCGGCTTTTAATTTTAAAAGCCTGTCTTCCCAATATTCGGGCATAATTCTGAAATAGTGCATAGCACCCGAATATATTCCGCTTTTTTCTCCGTCAAGATAAAATGAGCCGTTTTTTATTGTAAGCATACCGACACCTCCGATTTTATTGTATACTTGGTAATTCATTAAGTCATATAAATTACGGTTAGGACTTACAGATTTAAAAATACCAAAGCAGCCACGCCTATACCCACACCGACAACTTGCCGTTTCATATATTTTTCTTTAAATAATACCGTAGCGGACAAAAATGAAATAACTATTTTCATTCCGGAACCAACCGGTGAAACAACCGAAAGCGGCAACATATTATTTACGATAATAGTTAAGAGGTTATTTATTCCGTTTGCAACTCCGGCTGTGCCTGCATAAGGAACACCGTAGCGTATAATTTCCTTAAGTTGTTTGCGATCCGTTATTATACCGCCTGCCAGCAGTACGGCGGCGGAAAATGCAAGACCGGCAATCATAAATTCATTATTACACTCGTTATTAAATTTCAGTTGCTGTACCTTCTGAATAATGGCAAGCACTCCGTTGCCCAATGTGACAATTATAACGGAAATTAACCATTTAACTGAAATTTTCGTTTCTTTGTCACTTCCCTTACCTCTTACAAAAAAGAGTGAGAGCATCAATAATACAAAACCGATACAAGTTAACACCGAAACCTGTTCGTGAAGAAAAATTACTCCGTACAATATCGGAAAAACCAGTGAATATGAAATTATCAGCATAGACACGGTAAACGAACCGCACGCAAGAGTAACAAATGTCAGAAAATATGAAATGCAGTATATGAGTCCGTAAGCAACGGCAAGCGGAAACATACCGGCGGGGAAATAAAACCCGTTTTTATCCGATACAATAAAGAAAAACAAAGCAAAAAGAGAAATTATGCCTGTAAAAAACATACCGCCTGCAGAATGTTTGGCATTATATTTTTTTATCATAATGCCTTCGCCTATGTTGGCAATTGTTTTTAAGATAATTAAAACATAACCTATGGTAACAACACTCCCCTGATTACGGTACAATTACCGGTTTTCAACAATCTCGGACATTGTTTCAACGACATCTGCCGTGGCTATCATACAGTTTATCCAGAAATTATGCCCGGCAAGAGTTTCTTCATCCATCCAATGAGTCGGAATCATTCCGTCTTCGTGCTGAACACGTGTTATCGTATCGGTAAGCGCCTTTGCCTTTGCAAGATAAAGTTCACCTCTGCCTGCTTTGTACATAGCAACAAATGTATTTATAACATTTGCGGAACTCGCATCAATCGGAACATACCAGTTATACTGCTCAAGAGCACACGGAACAGGCCATAAAGATGTATCGGCGCTGTCTTTATTCCACGGAGCGGGTCTGTTCCAGACAACAAACTGATCTTCAATATATCTTAAGATTTCTTCGGCGATTTTCATCTTGCTTTCATCGTCTGAATGATATGTTGCATAGTACCTTACCAATGCCGCGGCGCCGAAATGAGTAAGATTTGAATAATTTACGGAAAGTCCGCTGTCTTCAAACTGACCTTCCCAGTTGTAAGTCAAAAGAGTGTTTTCCTCAACAAATTTAATTGCATTGTCTGCAAGTGTCTTCCATCTTTCTTCGCCGGTGCGTTCGTAAAGCATCATAAGAAAAGGTACGACATTGGCAAGCGGATCGCAGGGATTACTGCTTACCGTTTTTCCTGTTTTGCCGTCTATTATAAGATGCCATGTGCCGTTTTGCCGAACGCTTTTCAGATAAAATTCACCGATTGCCGTTGCGGCATCAAGATATTTCTTCTCGTTTGTTTTTGCTTCAAGAAGCAAATAGGCTTTACCGACATAAGACGGATAAAGCATCATAACCGTTTCGCTTCTGCTTCTTACAACCTCGCCGTAGTCATGTTTTGATTCTTTGCAAACTTCAAGTTTATATGTAGGCGGAACACCCTTAAGCGGACTGTCTTCCCCCGGCGTTATTTTTAAAAGATAATCTGCAACGCTTGTTGCGATTTTCATTGCATCGTCCGCCTTTTCGGGGAAAACCGTTGCATATTTAAGCATGGCACATATAACCGAAGAATGTGTTTTGCTCGGATAGGCGTTCAGAAGGTATTTCGGGTCGGGCTCTCCCTTTTCGAGCCAGTAACGGATAAAATCAAGGTTCATAATATACTCATAAGCACGTGATGCACATTCTTTATAAGTGATTTTTGCCTCGGGTAAATCCGTATTGAACGGCGCAAGTTTGAAAAATGTTCTCGCACCGACCAAAAAACCTTCACTGTTATCATCATTTACCGTTCTGACTGTCAGTTCAACAACACCTTCGGGTATTTCTTTCCATATATCCGTAAGTAGAACCGATGGCTTTTCCGCATCAAAAGAATGAATATTTCGGTTTTCATCCTTTGCAGAGAATCTGTATTTTTTACAGCCCGAAATAGGCTGAAACTGAAATGAAGGAACATACATAAATTGAAATGCTTCCGCATTCCAGAAAGGTTTGCCGTTTTCTCCGCCGTGGTGAGCGGTTGTTTCGGCACTGCAACATTCTTTTTGAGCCTGTTTATTTAATTCTTCGTTTGTCATAATACACCTCTGTATTTCAGTAACCGATGATTAGGCTGGCGAGAGTCGAACACATCACGCCTTACAAATGAAAATTTCCCGAATTGCTTTGCCTCAAATCTTGAAATACGGCAGTATATCTGCGATTTTCGGCTTTGCACTTCAAAAAATTTTCTATTTGTAAGGTGCTT
>JAZUHA010000069.1:0-12940 GCA_045641485.1 Acutalibacteraceae bacterium | reverse complement strand
TCCGACTTCATATACTCTTTTTATTTCATCATTTTTAAGTTGAAAACACGGCTCGGGAGAAACACGCCAGTTTATACCGTCATCACTTTCGGCAAAGCCTATGTTTGTACCGTCAAATTTTGTGTTGAACATTTCGCCGTAATCGTTACGGAAAAGCATAACATATTTACCGCCGAATTTTGTGACACCGGCATTAAACACGAGTGTTGCCGGATACGGAACATCTGCGGAAGTAAGTACGGGTTTATCAAGTTTTTTAATAATTTTATCGGAATAATACATTATCTTCACCCCTTGCAAAGTGTTACTTATATTGTAAACCCAATATAAAAACTTTTCAATACTCAACCGGCAGTTTTTTATTTGTTGTTTCTCGGTTTTTCGCTTATTATTCATAAATCTTATTGAGTTTTTAAGCAATATATTATATAATAGATTTGTGTAAGTATAAGCGGTTTTCTTTAAAGCGGTTGATATTAACAGAAATTCAGAACAATTTCGGCAAGGAGCGTATTATGGAAAGAACCGTATATAAATATGTTGCGGTAATAGGGCTTGACGGTATGGGTATTTTTAACAAATATACACCCACGCCGTATATGGATAAAATATTTGAAAACGGTGCCGTATCTTACAAAGGTCTTTCAATGGACCCCACAATAAGTGCGGAAAACTGGGGGGCTATGCTTCTCGGCGCAAAACCCACCGTTCATAAACTTACAAACAGCGTAGTCGGAAGAATACCGTATGAAAATGCGGATATTCCGTCTGTTTTTAAAAGAATACGGGAAAAGATGCCCGAAGCATACCTTGCCTCCTACTCCACATGGAAGCCGATAAATAAAGGCATTATAGAAGATAATGTTAATGTGGAAAAAGAAACGGCGCAAAGCGATGCCGAACTTTGCCCGAAAATTACAGAAGCCGTAAAAAATAAACCGACGTTCCTTTTTGTTCAGTTTGATAATATAGACGGTGCAGGTCACAAAAACGGCTACGGTAAAGAAGGTCATCTTTTACAGATAAGTAAAACCGACGAACTTGTAAACGATATTTACGAAGCATATAAAAATGCGGGTATCCTTGACGATACACTGTTTGTTGTAACAGCCGACCACGGCGGATATAATCGTTCGCACGGCGGATATCACGATACGGAAAAATATGTTTTTATAGGTGCTGCGGGAAAAGGTGTTAAAAAAGGCGAAATCACGGGATATCAGACACGGGATATCGCATCTGTAGTACTTTATGCTCTCGGACTCGAAGTACCGGTTTGTGATGAACGGGGATTTTCCTCACTTGTGCCTGAAGGCATTTTCCCGGAACTCGTTTCCGAAAAAAGACCCGAACCGCAGGTTAATTTTGTTGAAACAAGAGAAACTCCCCTTCCCGACTCAAAAGACGGAATTTTCTCATTTATACCGAAAGAAAACTTTACTCTATGTATGTTCACAGATAATAATCTTGACGATGCAACGGGTAACCACACGCCGAAAGAAATCGGAACGGTAAAATACTATACAAACGGTATAACCGGCGCTTTTTCGGAATGGGGCTTAACGGGGCATATCACAATACCCGAAATCGACCTTAACGAAGGCAATATGACTTTTTCCGTCTGGCTTAATATAGACAGAACTCTTACGGATTCCGCCTGCATTTTTGCTTCACGTGATTTGGGTGCGGGACAGAGCGTTACGGGAATATCTTTGCAGATGCGCTGTAACGACACTATGTTTTTAATGGCAGACGGCGATGACGACCTTGAAGTCGTAACACCTTTCCCGGACAGTATTTCCGAAGGTTGGGTAAATGTAATAATATCCGTAGACAGAGATAATAAAAAACTCGCTTTTTACGATAACTTTGAACTCGTGAATACCATAGATATCGAAGACAGATATCTCGGAAATATCTGCAGTCTTCCGTTTACCGTAGGTGATAACAGTTACGGCAATTTCAATACCGAAAAATTTCCCTGCATTTTCAGAATGGACGATTTTATTATATTTAATATTGCTTTTTGCGAAAAAGAGGTCAAACAGTGAAAAAAATATTATAAAATGTAAAACTGCTAACAATTTACAACTTGTTTAATTTATGCAAAAATGATAGAATGTTTCGGTGAATAATCCGACACAAGAGGTTTATTATGCTTATTTTAAAGACGCTCTACATATATATTTCTAATCTCGGGCTTTTTGCTTCGGGACTTGTTGTGTCTTTTTTTAAAGCAATAAAAAACACTCTTTTGCCGAAAAAAAACAAAACCGCAAAAAAACACGGTTTTAAAAATCTTTTATTACCGTCACTTTGTGTTGTATTCGGTATTATAATTGTCGGCTCGGCTTATTTTATATTCAAAGGCAATCCGCAAAAGACCGAAGCCGTGGCGGTTGAACTTGACGGCGAAAAAATAGGATATACCGAAACAGAGCAGGAAGCGGAATATGCCGAAACTCTTGCTTTAAATAAAACGGGAGCCTCTATGCCCGTAAACCTTGAATTTAAAAAAACAAAAACAGATGCGTGTAACATATTAAGTTCACAAAATCTTTATGAACTTATTATGAAACGTGTTTTTCCCGAATACGAAAAGGTTATATTTCTTAATATCGGAAACGAAAGTATTTGCGCCGTAAAAAGTGAAGACGATGCAAAAACGGTTATAGAAGATTATCTTAACGAATGTAAATCACTTTATCCCGAAGCTTCCGTTTCTTTTTCCGATACCGTTTCTTTTAAAGAAGACTATGTTCTTCCCGAAAAAGCCGAGAAAAAAAGCGGAAACGAATTAAAACTCACATTAAAAACCATAGGCGCACTTACACCACAGCATGTGGAATGTGAAAAAACGCTGAATACAGTTAATTTTGACACGGTAGAGGTTGAAACAAACACACTGTTTACGGGTGACTCACGAATCCGCCGTGAGGGGCAAAACGGCAAAGAATATTCTATTGATATTGTTACGTACAACGGCTCAAAAAAAGTGCTTTCACAGCATCTTACAAGCCTTTCGGTAACACCGCCCGTTTCAAAAGTCATAGAACGCGGTATGAGAGCAGGCAGTCTTTCGCTTAACGGCTACACGGTAACGCAGACAAGCGGCAGTTTCTGCTGGCCCGCCGTAGGGCTTTTTCAGGTAACTTCACCGTTCGGCAACCGGGATCTCGGTAACCATAAAGGTATGGATATTTCCGGTGCGGGTGCCTCCGGCTCACTTGTTGTTGCAGGCGCTTCGGGCGTGGTAAAAGATGCCGGCTACAGTCCGTCGGGCTACGGCAATTTTGTTCAGATAGACCACGGCAACGGCGTTGAAACACTTTATGCACACATGCTTGATAACAGCCTTATGGTTTCTCCGGGTGATACGGTATTTAAAGGTCAGGCAATAGGCAGAGTGGGCAATACGGGTCATTCATTCGGCGCACATCTTCATTTCGAAGTTATTATTAACGGTGTGCAGGTCAATCCTGCATGGTATTTGGGGTTAAACTGATGAATATTACCGTAATATGTTTAGGCAAGTTAAAAGAGGATTATTTAAAAAAAGCGGTCAGTGAATATATAAAAAGACTTTCTGCATACGGTAAACCGGAAATAACGGAACTTACTCCCGTAAAGCTTTCGGATGCGCCGTCTCAGGCGGAAATAACAAATGCACTAAATAAAGAAGCCGCCGAAATAATAAAAAGAATACCCCAAAACTCATACACCGTTTCTCTGTGCATTGAAGGGGTAAAAAAATCGAGCGAAGCACTTGCAAAAACAATTAAAAATGCCGCTCTTTCCGGTAAAAGCAATTTAACTTTTATTATAGGAAGTTCGTACGGTCTATCTGATGAAGTGAAAAACAGAAGCGACTTAAAACTGTCTTTTTCGGATATGACTTTTCCTCATCAGCTTATGAGGGTTATGCTTCTTGAACAGATTTACCGTTGCTTTCAGATAAACAACAACGGAAAATATCATAAATAAAGGTGGATTTATGAGTAGTTTATGCGATATGTGTGCAAATTTTTGTTATGATGAAGAATTTGACGAATATTACTGCGACGTTGAACTTGACGAAGACGAATATATGCGGTTTTTAACCTCGTCCGAAAAAAGTTGCCCTTACTACAGAAACGGCGATGAGTACGAGGTGGTAAGACACCAGAATTGAATTTTCAGATTTCAGCGAACAGTGGTTAGTGGTTAGGCAAAACCGCTTTGCGATTTCAGGCACGCCTTCGGCGTAGGTATCAGGCAAAAATGCTTTGCATTTTCAGGATAATAAAAATCGGTTTACCGTTCTGCTGCAGTTAAACGATAAACCGATTTTTTGTATTATATTCGCTCAATATACTATATATGAACAGATATGCTCATTGTTACAACAACTGAAAACTTACAAAAGCATTTTCGCAATTTTATATACATCACCGCATCCGAGAGTAATAACAAGGTCACCCTCACCGATATTTTCTCTTAAATACTGTGCAACACTTTCAAATGTACTGAACCATACGGAGCCGTCTATTTTATCCGCCAGATCTTGAGTCTTAATGCCGTATGTATTTATTTCACGGCTTCCCATAATTTCCGTCATAACTACCCTGTCGGCAATGGAAAGAGCATTTGCAAAATCGTCAAGAAGCATTTTTGTTCTGCTGAAAGTAAACGGCTGAAAAACCGCCCATACTCTTTTATAATCCATTTTCTTGGCGGCGGTTAAAGTAACCTCAAGTTCTTTCGGGTGATGTGCATAGTCATCTGCAATAACCGCTCCGTTATATTCACCGAGAATTTCAAACCGCCTGCCTGCACCTTTAAAATGAGCAATACTTTCGGCACATTCCGAAAATGTCAAGCCCTCGTTCATAGCGGCGGAAACAACGGCAAGAGAATTGCATACATTATGTTCACCGGGAACAGAAAGAGTAAGTCTGCCGAGTTTTTCTTCTTTAAAATACACATCGAAAGAAGCGAAAGCACCGTCTACCCAACTTACTTCGCCTGCATAATAGTCATTTGTACTTTTTTTGCCGAAAGAAATCATTTTTTTACCGCCGACACCCTTTATGCTGTCAAGCGTGTTTTTGTCGTCCCCGTTATAAATAACGCATTTTGTTGACATTTCGGCGAATTTATGAAAAGAGGCTTCAAGATTTTCAAGCGTTTTAAAATATTCCATATGGTCTTTATCCACATTAAGAATAATGCTCACATCGGGATAAAGGTCAAGAAAAGTATCTTTGTATTCACACGCTTCGCAAACAAGAGTATCGCTTTTACCGACTATGCCGTTTGTACCCGTAAGCGGAAGTTTACCGCCTATTACGGCAGACGGGTCTTTACCGTTTTCCATAAGCACCTGGGTGAGCATGGAAGTAACCGTCGTCTTGCCGTGAGTTCCGCAAACGCCTATGCAGTTACCGTATCTTTTTGTAACGGCACCGAAAAGTTTACTGCGTTCAAATGTGGGGATGCCTTTTTCGTATGAAGCAACAAGTTCCGGGTTATCGGGAAGGAGTGCGGCAGTAAAAACAACCATATCCGCACCGTCAACATTTTCCGCCTTTTGCCCCAAAACAACGGGAATGCCCATATTACGAATCCTTTTTAAAGTATCTGTTTCGTTATTATCGGAACCGGTAATGTTAAACCCTCTGCTGTGAAGAATTTCCACAAGCGGGCACATACCGCTGCCGCCTATACCTATAAAATGTATTCTTTTTGCACTGCTTAAAACTTTTTCTAAATTCATAAAGGAAAATCCCCCGTAACATTTTTAAGTTAATAATATACCGTCTGAAATGAGAATTTTAGTATTTATTGCGATTAGTCAGCGGTCGGTTAAATTAATACCGTATTTTAAAAGCATCTTATATAAAACTAAACCGAGTATACCGCAGGAAACAAATTCACCGCAAAATACGGTAAAAAAGAAAAAACACAAACCGCCGTCCAAACGGTAAGAAAATCTAAGCACAAACGGAATTACCGCCGTATTTAAAACAACAGGTGAAAGTATTCCCAGATACTTGTTCTTTTTACCGAGATACACGGTAAGAACAGCCGCCGCAAGAGTTACAAGCGAGCCTGTAATAATATCGACGATATTACACCCCGTAACGGCATTTGAGATAAGACAGCCTATAAAAAGCCCCGGAACGGTTTCCGGAAAAAGCATAGGTAAAACCGTTAACGCTTCTGATAACCGCAACTGCACAATTCCGCCGGAAAGACCGAAAAATGACGAAACAACGGTTAAAACAACATAAACCGCCGCCGTAATGCCGGAAAATGCAATACTCCTTGTTTTCTTTTTCAAAAAATCACCCGTAGTTTTTATTATCGTGAGGATGGTCCCGAACTCACTGTTTGTTATATCAAATAACACAACGAACTGTATTTTACAGCATTATTCGGTTTTTTTCAATAGAGATTGTATTTTTTGTTGTTAATTTTTTGAGCAAAAACCTTCTTCATTGACTTTTAAACGAACATATAATATAATTCATATCAAAACCACCGAGGGGGTATTTTTATGTGGTCTATGATATGGCCTATTGCAATTGTTGTAGCATCAAACACGATTTATAACATTGTTACGAAATCCACACCGAACGATATAAACCCGTTTGCTTCACTTGCTGTATCGTATGCCGTTGCAACGGCGTTCAGTTTTTTAATGTTTATGATTACCGGTGAGCAGAAAAACATAATTACAGAACTTTCAAAAGCAAACGTTACAACATACATATTGGGAATTGCGATTGTCGGACTTGAATTCGGCTATCTTTGCATCTACCGTGCCGGCTGGAAAGTTTCCACCGCCTCACTCGTGGCAAATATTTCCCTCGCCTGCGTACTTCTTATTGTCGGAATTCTGATTTATCACGAAAGCATCACTTTAAAGCAGGCTGCCGGTATGGCTTTGTGTGCGGCAGGACTTATTCACATCGTTAAATAATAAGTAACGGTGAATAACCGTTAATGTATATAAATAAGATTATATGTTCATTTTCACCTTTATACTGACTTTTTGCTTTAATATGTTATAAAAAAATCAACTTTTTATTTCAACCGAGCAACCACGTTGAAATATCCGTTATCAACACGCCTTCATTCTGATAATTCTCGTGTCTTGTCCGTGCAATTATCATTTTCGGGTAAGCATCTTTGATTTGCAAAAGAGGCTCAATTTCCCGTTTTAAAGTTGCTTCATCGGAAATATTATCCGAAACCTGAATATATATTTTTTCATTCCGCTTGATTGCAACAAAATCGACTTCTTTTTTATAAAGTTTACCGACATACACCTCATACCCGCGGCGAAGAAGCTCCGTATATACGATGTTTTCATTCATTCTTCCGAAATCAAGATTTTTTGTACCGTTCACGGCATAACGGAATGACGGATCACAAAGGTAGTACTTTTTATTTGATTCAAGATATTTTTTGCCGCATAAATCATATCTTTTGGCTTCGTAAAACAGAAAAGCGTTTTCAAGATATTTAATATATTTATCTACCGTTTTCCGTGTAATTTCACTTTTCCCGTTATTAAGCGTATTGCAGACATTATTCGGCGAAAGCAGATTGCCTATATTATCCATCATAAATTCAGAAATGCTCAAAAATTCGGAAGTATTGCGTATCTTGTATTTTTTTACAAGGTCTCTTTCAAGAACTGTTTTATATACATCTTCGATATATGCAAACCTGTGTTCTTCGGACTCATAAGGATATGAGCCGGACATACCGCCCATAGGAACATAGCGGTCGAATGCATCAAAACGGCTGTCTTTCACATCAAAATATTCAACATACTCTGCAAAAGAGAACGGAAAAACCTTAACCTCCATTACTCTGCCGGTAAACAAAGTTGCAAGATCGGAACTGAGCAAAAACGCATTTGAACCGGTAAGATAAATATCAAACTTGCGTTTTACATAAAGACTGTTTACAGCAAGTTCAAACTTTTCGCAAAGCTGAATTTCATCAATCATTACAACATTATGAAAACCCTCTTTATAATTATCGCAAACATAGGAATGAAGCTTGCGATAGTCAAGCAACTCATCATACTCCAACTCCTGCAGATTTACTGAAATAATATTAACATCTTTTTTGTTTTCAATAAGCCACTCGGCATATTGCTGTAATAAAACAGATTTTCCGCTGCGGCGTATACCGGTAATTATTTTTATATCAGGTGTTCCCGTTAATTCAATTAATTCATCAAGATATTTTTTGCGAATAATCCACGCCATTATGTTATTCCCGCTTTCTGAAAAATTTTCAATTTTCGGGAATAGTATATCACGAAAAATAATAAACTTCAATATTCTATTCCCGATTTTTGAATTTTTTTCAATTTTCGGGAATAGTGTTTTTGAAAAATACAAAAAGAAACACCGTCGAAGCGGTATGTGAATTACAGATTTATGAACACCCTGCCGCCGGCAATAATTAGTGAGGAGGACCGTGACGACTGTCACATGGAGGATGGAATTTAATAAAAAATCAACCGATTTATTATTCTTTGCTTTTAAAGAACGATAAATCGGTTTTTCAATTAATAATGCACAATGCATAATGTCGGGGCACTGCGTGCCGATTAGATTTAATTGTTTATACAATCAGGTTTTTTATTTTACTTAATCGTATTAGTAACGTAAATATAGGAGAATGGACTGCCGGTTATTCAGACTGAAAACTGAAAACCGAATCACCTGTCCTCACGGAAGTATGTCACACCGAGACTCTGCGGAGGCTGATTTTCCTTTTTATCTCTTGCGCTTATAACAATAAGAACTATAATCGTAACAACATAGGGAAGCATTTTAAGTATGGGAGTAGAAGCCATACTTACCTTTATGCCCGGCATTCCGGGAATATAAGAGCCTGCAACATAAAGTGCACCGAAAACCGCAGAACCTATGATACTTACAACGGGTTTCCATAAAGCAAATATAACAAGTGCTATCGAGAGCCAACCGAGACTTTCTATGCTTAAATAAGTCTCATAACTTCCGCCGTAATCTATTATATAGAAAAGTCCGCCGAGACCCGATATACCGCAACCGATACATGTTACCGCATATTTATAAGCATTGACATTTATTCCCACAGCATCGGCAGTGGCGGGATTTTCGCCTATTGCACGCAGGTGAAGACCTGTTTTTGTCTTTGTGAGCACATAAGATGAAACAACTGCAATAATAATTGCAAGATACATCATAACACCGCAGTAAGCAAGACTGTTTGTTTTGTCGGCAAAAGGAAATCTGAAATACGGTTTTGCAAAGAGATATGCACCGTCTGTCATTTTTGACATTATGAATTTCATAAGTCCTACGCCGAAAGTAGTCATTGCAAGACCCGTAACATTCTGATTTGCTTTTAATGTTACAGTAAGAACGCTGTAAATTACGCCCATAAAAGCAGATATGGCAAAAGAAGAGAGAATGGCAAGAACTACAACAAGAACAGACGGAAGAGAAACATCATTGTTATTTTCATAAGACCTGAGAATGTTAAGACAAATACAACCGCCCGCACCCCCCATACACATAACTCCGGGAATACCAAGGTTAAGGTGACCGACTTTTTCAATAAGGATTTCACCGACCGAACCGTAAAGGAAAGTAACACCGAGTGCAAGTGCGGCAACAAGGTAGTCAACAATCATCTGAAAAGTACTCAATTTAATCCCTCCTCTTTTTTCTTAACTTTTGTGTCAACCTTTTTACAGGGAACTATTCTGTAGTTAATAAAGAATTCGCAACCTATTATAAAGAAAAGAATAATACCGACAACAACATTCGGGAAAGCATCGCTTATACCGAAATTGGTGGAGAGCTGCGAAGCACCCTGGTCAAGGAATGTAATAAGGAAAGATGTGGCAATCATAGTAATCGGATTAAATTTGGCAAGCCATGAAACCATAATTGCTGTAAAGCCGAGACCGCCGACAGTGTTTGTTGTAACAGAGTGGTCGAGAGCGGAAACAATAAGGAAGCCCGCAAGTCCGCAAATGGCACCCGAAAGAATCATCGTACGGGTGATAACTTTTTTAACATTTATTCCTATATATTTAGCCGTTTTTTCGCTTTCACCTACAACGCTTATTTCATATCCGTGTTTAGAATAATTAAGATAGATATACATTCCCGCCGTAAGGAGCAAAACTATGATAATAAGCAGTAAATATTCGTTATCAAAAAGTTCGGGAAGATGACCGTACGGAAGAGCACCGAGTGAACTCGAACCGTCCGGAGTCCACTTTATAAGGAAAAATGCAACAATATAAGTTGCTATGTAGTTCATCATAAGTGTAAAGAGTGTTTCGTTTGTGTTCCACTTAACCTTAAAAAGAGCCGGGATAATACTCCACACACTTCCCGCAACAACGGAAGCCGAAAACATAAGAGCAATAAGCAGAGGTGTGGAAACGGTATCTTTAAGATAATACATACACGCAACAGAAGCGAGAGCACCTACAAGAACCTGACCTTCTGCGCCGATGTTCCAGAATTTCATTTTGAAAGCAGGTGTTATCGCAAGAGATATGCAAAGAAGCACCGCAATATCTTTAGACAGTTTCCAGAGTTTTCTTGATGTACCGAAAGAGCCTTTAAAAAGTGTAGAATAGAATTCAAACGGGCTTCTGCCGAGTACTGCGGCAACAAGAAAACCGCAAAGTATAACCGCAAAAATTACTGCTCCCGCACGAATGGCAAGGGAGTTCCACAACGGCATCTGACTGCGTTTGGCAATGTGGAAAAGCGGTTCACGTACTTTATTCTTTTTGTTCATTTTAAAGCCTCCTCTGCATCGGTTTTGGTCATTAAAAGACCGAGTTCTTCTTTTGTGGTCGTTCTGCCGTCAACAATTCCGGTAATTTTGCCGGAATTGACAACAAGTATTCTGTCACAAAGTTCAACGAGAACATCAAGGTCTTCGCCGACGAATATAACGGCAACGCCGTTTTCTTTTTGCTTTGTTAAAAGATTATATATTGTATAAGATGAGTTAATATCAAGACCTCTTACGGGATAAGCCGCCATTAAAACAGAGGGGGAGGCGGAAATTTCTCTGCCGACAAGCACTTTTTGAATGTTACCGCCGGAAAGACGGCGAACGGGAACACCCGTACCCGGTGTTACAACCTCAAGGTCTTCTATAATCCTTTCCGCAAGAGCTTTCGGCTTTTTTCTGTCAAGGAAAAGCGATTTGCCTCGTCTGTATGAACGGAGCATCATATTATCGGTGATGTTCATATTTCCGACAAGACCCATCCCGAGACGGTCTTCCGGCACAAACGAGAGCCTTACGCCGAGTTCACGAATCTGTAAGGGTGTTTTATCACGAAGATTACAGGTTTCATTCGTTTTCGGGTTGTTATATTCGATTTTGCCCGAATCAAGCGGTTGAAGTCCCGCAATAGCCTCAAGCAACTCACGCTGACCGCTTCCGGCAATACCGGCAATACCGAGAATTTCTCCCGAACGGGCTTCAAAATTTATATCTTTAAGAACCTTAATCCCTTCTTCGTTTGTGCAGTTAAGGTCTTTAACCGCAAGCCGTGTCTGAGGATTAACGGGTTCACTTCTTTCGATATTAAGAGTTATTTTTTTACCCACCATCATTTCCGCAAGGTCGGATTCATTTGTTTCTTTTGTGTTTATCGTAGTTATATGCTCGCCTTTTCTTAAAACGGCAACTCTGTCTGAAACAGAAAGAACCTCATGGAGTTTGTGAGTAATAATAATAATTGATTTTCCGTCTTCTTTCATACGGCGCATAACTGCGAAAAGTTTTTGGGTTTCCTGCGGTGTGAGAACTGCCGTAGGTTCATCAAGAATGAGTATATCGGCACCTCTGTAAAGTACTTTAAGAATTTCAACAGTCTGTTTTTCGGAAACGGACATTTCGTGAATTTTCTTGTTGGGGTCAATAACAAAACCGTAACGGTCCGCAATTTCAGTTACCTTTGCAACAGCAGCCTTTTTGCTGTATTTTGTACCGTCGTTAACACCGAGTACAATGTTTTCGGCGGCAGAAAATATATCTACAAGTTTGAAATGCTGGTGAATCATACCGATTTTGTGGTTAAAAGCGTCTTTCGGAGACCGAATAACAACTTCTTCGCCGTCAATAAGGATTTTTCCGTTATCGGGAAAATAAATACCGGCAATCATATTCATAAGAGTTGTTTTGCCGCAACCGTTTTCACCGAGTATGGCAAGTATTTCTCCTCTGAAAATTTCCATGTTAACATTCTTATTCGCAATTACATTGCCGAATTTTTTAGTGATATTAACAAGCTGAATAGCAGTTTCCGCCATAAAATAACCTCCGAAACAGAATTATGAAAAAAGAATTGGGGCTGTCGCATTTAGGTACAGAAAGCATTTTCTTCGCCCCGACGGCGTATGCAGATACTCCGAGTGGGCGAAAAAATGCTTAGAAAAACAGGTAAAATTAAATTTTGTTGAAATTAAAACGGGTTTTACGGTTTATTTATATTTATTTTACCGTAAAACCCTTATTTTTTATTATTGTGTTTTTCGCTCTGTGCTAAATGCGACAGCTTCAAGGATTACGGATTAACCGAAGTTTACGTTAAGTCTTGTAATACCGTCTATCTCTAAATCAAAGTAAGGAGCAGAGCGGAATTTTTCACCGGACTCTACAAATATGCCGTTTTCGTCAACAACATTTGTTTCGCCCTTACCATCGCCGTCAAGGTCAACTTTATACTCCGTAAGAGGTTTACCGCCTACGGTAAATGTCTTTGTATCATAAACGCTGAGAGTACCATCGGCAAGTTTAGCCTTAACCTCGTCAAGTTTTTCCTGAGTGCCTTCTGCAGCAGCTTTTGTGTTGAGTTCTGTAAGAACAACTGAGCCTGTAGCAATAGTACCTGTCCAGTCTGTAG
>JAZUHA010000068.1:0-17933 GCA_045641485.1 Acutalibacteraceae bacterium | reverse complement strand
AGGTTACTTAACGGTGCAAAAACAGCAGACCTTGTGCCTATGACAATTTTTGCTTCTCCGTTTTTTACTCTTTTCCATTCGTCTGTTCTTTCGCCTGCGCTCAAACCGCTGTGAAAAACAGCAATTTCATCACCGAAATATGAATAAAACAAACTGATGGTCTGCGGTGTTAATGAAATTTCGGGAACCATTACAATAACACCTTTACCGTCGTTTACAACTCTTTCTATCAGGCGTATAAAAACACTTGTTTTTCCGCTTCCCGTAACACCGTACAGAAGCGAAGCGGAGGCTTTTCCCGAATTATATTTTCCGAGTAAATACTCAAAAGCCGTCGTCTGCGACTCTGTGAGAATCGGTAACGGTTTTCGTTCATTACCGCTTTTAAACGGTTTTCTGTAGATTTCACTGTCAAAAATTTCCGCAAGTCCTTTTTTTGAAAGAGTTTTAATAACAACGGGTGTTACTCCCGTAAAGTAGCAAACCTCTTTAACCGAAGCACAGCCTATATCAAGAAGAAGTTTTAAAACATTTCTCTGTTTCAAAGGAAGTTTCGGCAATATATTTTCGCATTCGTCTTCAGATATGGAAATTCTGACATTTTTTACGGTCAAGTCGCCGGTTTTTCGCTTTAAATCAATATTTGAAATTAAAACATCTTTTTTGACAAGATTGTCTAAAACTTTTGTATCCGCAGAAAGCGATAATTCGGAAATTATTTTTTCTTTTTTTACAAATGAACACGAAGATTTTAAAAAATCATAAACCGCACTTTCTTCAACCGAAAGTTTATTTAAAACGGTTTCATCAACATTTTCATTTGCAATATAAGAAAGAACAAGCGTAAGCCCTATTCCTGCGGGAAGCATACATTTTGCCGCATCATACAAAGTACAAAATGTCGTATCTTTAAGCCAATATATTAAAGACAGCATCTCACTGTTAAAAAGCGGCGTTTCATCAAGAACCGCCGCAATTGACTTTAATCTGATACCTTTATGACAATCCGAAAAAGGCGCTGTATCAAGTACAACTCCCTGTTTTTTCTTATTGCCGTTACCAAACGGTAACAAGACACGGCAACCCGGTTTTACTTTGGAAACCAGACCGTCCGGAACTGTATAGGAATACGGCGCATCAAAATGATACGCCAATCCTTCAACAGCAACAGTTGCTACAACCCCGGGCATATCAGTCGGAAATCTCGTTATGCTCGATTATTTTATAATTACCGCTGATTAAATCATTAAGAGCAACAGAAACGGGTTTTTCGGTTGAATGATTTTCTTCTTCAAGATTTTTAAGTGCAATTTCTCTTGCTCTTTTTGCGGTAGCGGTTACAAGAGAATAACGGCTGATACCGCTGTCAAGAATTACATTAAGATTAGGATTAAGCATTATATTTACCCCTTTCAGGTCATTTTATATTTTCAACAAAATCTTTCATACGGCTGTATCTGTGCTTTTCGGAATCAATTATACCGTTAATTTCGTCTGCACATTTTTCGATTTTGTCATTTATTACTATGTAATTGTATTCACAAGCACGGGAAAGTTCCGTTGAAGCAATCTCCACACGTTTGGTATATTGTTCTTCTGTTTCCGTACCTCTGTTTTTAAGGCGAATTTTGAGTTCCTCCAGTGAAGGCGGAACAATGAAAACGGAAACGGCATCGGGAAACGCTTTTCTGACATTTCCGGCACCCTCGACCTCGATTTTCAAAAGAACACATTCACACTCATTGAGTAAATCCGATATTTTCTTTTTGGGTGTGCCGTAGAAATTACCGCCGTAATTTACATACTCAAGAAAATACCCTTCATCAATCTTCTTTTTAAAATCGTCTGTATCGGTAAAATAATAATCAACACCGTCAACCTCGCCCGGTCTTATTTTGCGTGTGGTCATTGAAATTGACTGTTTTACATCAGTATTGATTTTTTTGAGTTGTGAAATAACCGAATCTTTGCCGCACCCCGACGGAGCGGATACTACGAGAAGAATTCCCCTATTCTCCGAAACCAAACTCCATTCCCCCTTTTTCATCGTTAAAACGCCTTAGCAACTGCTCGGCGCCGAGAAAAGAAAGAACAATCATCTCCGTGTCCGTTACAATTACCGTTTTTGTTTTTCTGCCGTGTGTTGCATCTATTAAAAGCGCCCGTTCTTTGCTTTCCTGTATCATTCTTTTTGCGGGAGCGGAATCCGGGCTGACAACAGATACTACACGGTCGGCATTTATAAGGTTGCCGAAACCTATATTAACAAGTTTCATAATTTACTCTATATTCTGTATCTGTTCTCTTATTTTTTCTATTTCCGCTTTTATGTTTATTACCTTTTTTGCAATACTTACATCTTGCGCTTTGGAACCGGTAGTATTCGCTTCTCGGTTCATTTCCTGAACAAGAAAATCAAGTTTTCTGCCTATCGGCTCATCGCTTTCAAACATTGTATGAAGCTGGTCTATATGGCTTCTTAACCTTACGGTTTCCTCGGCAACGGCAATTTTATCTGCAAAAAGGGCGGCTTCCGTAAGAAGTCTTGCTTCATCTATCTGCTTATCGTCAAGTATTTCATTCATTCTCGTAAGAAGTTTTTCATTATATTCTTTTACGGTTTCGGGTGAACGCTCCTCTATAAACGAAACATCACTCAAAATAGTATCTGCACGGGAAAGAACATCTTCTTTTAATTTTTCGCCCTCAACGGTTCTCATCTCGATAAATTTATCTACGGCTTCGCAAAGAACGGTTTTTACGGAAGTCCACAACTCATCCTCATCAACAGGTGAATTTTTAACGGATAAAACATCGGGAAAACGGGCAACAAGCGAAGCACTTATATCATTTTTAAGCGAAAACTTGTCCGAAATAAGGGCAAGAGCATCAATATATCCTTTTGCAAGAGGCTCGTTAACGGAAACGATTACGCTGTCGTCGGCTACCGCTTCGACAGTTAAAAACACTTCTGTTTTACCTCTTGAAACACGGGTTGAAACATACGATTTGATTTTTTCCTCAAGGAAAGAATAATTTCTCGGAACTCTTGCGGAAAACTCAAAAAAGCGGTGATTTACGCTCTTAATCTCAACAGTTATATTGTACCGTTCAAAAGAGCCCTGTGCTCTTCCGAAGCCGGTCATACTTTTTACCATATAAACATCTCCGAATATAATTTAAGGTATTATACTAAAAACATACAAAGTTGTCAAATTATCAGTTTTTTGAATTAACGGTAAGTTTATGAACCTCGTCTTCAGTAAGTTCACGCCATTTGCCCGTGGGAAGCATACCGAGTTTAATTGAGCCTACGGCATTTCTCTTAAGTCTTATCACGGTCAATCCGACTTCTTCACACATTTTTCTTATCTGTCTGTTTCTGCCCTCGTAAATCGTTATTTCAAGAACGCTTCTGTTTTCGTGCTTTTCTAAAATATGAACATCGGCAGGCAAAGTAACTCTGCCGTCAACAATAACACCGTCACGAATTTTTTCCGTCTGAGTTTCTTTAACTTCTTCCCTTACGGTTACACGGTAGGTTTTTGAAATATGTTTTCTCGGATGCATAATGTTATTGGCAAATTCGCCGTCATTTGTTAATAAAAGCAGTCCTTCGGAATCTCTGTCAAGTCTGCCTACGGGGTAAACGACGGCACCGACATCGGATACAAGTTCTTTAACGCACTTTCTGCCGAGTTCATCGCTCATTGTGGTTACGAACCCTCTCGGCTTATTGAGCATTATATAATATTTATCTTTAACGGCACTAACCTTTTTACCGTTTACTGTAACGGTATCGTGAACGGTATCGACTTTATCGCCCAATTTTGCTTTTTTGCCGTTTACCCAAACTTTGCCTTCAGTTATCAGTTCTTCTGATTTTCTTCGGGAAGCAACCGAACACTCGGAAAGGTACTTTTGCAATCTTTCTATAGACATAAACTAAAATAAATCCTTTAAAAAATTAAAAATTGAAGAAAATATATTTTTATCTTTATTCTCCGGTTTTGTTAAAACACCGGCACTTTCACCCGTATATAAATCCACGCTGTAAAAAACTTTTCCGTTATCTTTATATACTATTTTCCCGACTTTTGAATTTTCATTTACGGGAGCATAAAGAAACTTTTCAAGGTAAACATCACTATTTGAATATTCACCGAAAGGAAGCGTTTTTTCTTTATAATAAACAGATATTTTACTTTTAGGGGAGCCGACAACATTTACAAACAAATCTTTTTCTGCTACAGGCGACTTTTTACTTATTTTAAATCCGTAATCAAGCAGTTTAATATGGTCGTTCCAATCGTCGGGTGCATTAAGAGTTACCGCAACAAGTATAACACCGTTCTTTTCTGCGGCGGAAACAAGACATCTGCCGGAAGATTTTGTAAATCCCGTCTTCATACCGATACAGCCGTCATACATCGACAAAAGTTTGTTATGATTTGAAAATATATGTGAACATTCGGGTTTACCGTAAATTCTGACAGCCGACTTTTTTGAGCAGATATTCCTTATTAAGGGATTACATACGGCATAAGATGCAAGAAGCGCCATATCAAAAGCCGTGGAATAATGATTTTTATCGGGAAGCCCGGACGGATTTGCAAAATGCGTGTTTTTCATACCGAGTTCTGCGGCTTTTTTATTCATTAAATCACAAAAAGCGGTATGGTTTCCCGATAAAGCGGTTGCAGTGACATTTGCGGCATCATTACCGCTTTCGAGAAGCATGGCATATATTAAATCTTCCAAAGTAATAACATCGCCGTTTTTAAGCCCGACAGAAGTTCCCTCAACAGAAACATCATCTTTATTTACGGCAATTTTTTTATTAAATTTACCGGTTTCTGCGGCAAGAAGCGAAGTCATAATTTTTGTCGTACTTGCCATTCCTCTTTTTTGATTTTCGTTAAACGAAAACAAAACTTCCTTTGAAAAAGCATTCATCACAACTGCCGATGAAGCGGAAATATCGGGTGAAGCCTCACAAGAAATATAAAACGCCGAAAAAGGTAAACAAATACAGAAAATAAGACTTAATAATTTCTTCATTTAATAACCACCTGCTAAAAAATAAATATGCAGGCAGTCATAAAAAAATCAATTATTCAACTGTTTCGTTCTTATCTTTTTTTACAAAATTTGTTACTTTATCAAACATTTCCGGAACAAGGTTTACCGCTCTTTCTACAGCATTATCGCCTGCAGTAATATGTTTAAGAGAAACTTCTCCGTCTTTTACAACGAGAAATGCCACGGGATTTATTGTAATACCCGCTCCGCCTGCTCCGCCGAAAAGCTGAACATTATTTTTTGACGGGAAATCAGAACCGCCCGAAGCAAAGCCGTATGTAACCTTTGAAACGGGAATAATCGTAATATCTCCCGGAAGATTTATCGGCTCGCCGATAATTGTGCTTACATCAACCATATCTCTGACCTTTTCTATTGTTGTTGCCAAAATTGCGTTTGCTGACTGTTCCTTCATAGGAAGCACCACCTTAAAAAATTTTTATTAAACAACCGTTATTACGGTATAATTTACTTTTTATCCGGCTGTTGTTTTTGTGCAGACCCCGGAGTTTTTACATTTGCCGGCTGCTGTCTGCTCTTTTTACTTTTTGAATTTGAAAAAAGTATTTTAATAAGTACTTTAAACAGAAGTTGTACGCCCAAAACTATTGCGGCATTAAGAACGGTCAAAGGCGTTACATGAAGTTTTGTGTAAAGATAACCTTTCTTTTTTTTGCCGAGAAAATCAGGCTGAATGTTAAAATTGTATTTTTTTACTTTACAGGTTGAAATAACTTTACCGAGCGTCGGGAAAAGCCATGAACTTAATTTACCGTATTTTATTGCAGTATCGGCAGAATCACCGCCCGTTACAAACATTTCTATGTATAAGTCATCAATTGTGACGGTTTTATAGAGTTTACCGATAAAACCGTTAAGTGAATTACACAGTGCGAAAAGCATTTTTTCTATGCCGTCATACCCCAGGTCAAGATAAAGCTGTTTTAAAAGACCGTTACCCGGTTTTTTCTCTTTTTTGGTTTTTGTTTTTGTTTCCGGTTTATTTGTTTCGTCAGTAATTTCTTTTTCTTCCGGCAATTCATTTTCATTAACATTTTCCGATTTACCGTCAGCGCTGTTTTTATTATCTGTGTTTTCCGTATTTTTGCCGGTATCCTTCTTTTTATCTTTCTTTTTCTTTTTTTTCGGTTGAGTTGAATCATAAACGGGAATTTTAATAAACAGCCATTTAACAAAAGCCGTTGATTTTTCTTCGGAACATTCAAGTTCAACTCCGAGATGAACACTGAGTAAAACTGTGAAAAATAATATTATTCCGCCTAAAATATATAAAGCTGTCAAAAAAATCCTCCTTTACTTTAATATCGGTTTATTTTATTTATCCTCTTTGTTTTCACCGTCGTCTTTATCAAACATAGACATCTGCCCGTCATCAACATCGGACATAAGAATTTCTTTTTCGGTTTCGGGTAAACTCGGCAACTCCGAAAGACCGCTCATGGAAAAACATCTTAAAAAATCGGGTGTTGTACCGTAAAGAACAGGTCTGCCCGGAACATCAAGTCTGCCCTTTTCTTCTACAAGACCTCTCTGGCAGAGAGTTGCAACAACGCCGGAACAGTCAACTCCCCTTATCTGCTCTATATAAGGTTTTGTTATAGGTTGATTATATGCAATAATCGCAAGTACCTCAAAAGCCGCCTGCGAAAGCGGTGAATTTCTTTTTAAATCAAGTACGGCACGAATTTCGTTTATGTATTCTTTCTTACTGCAAAGCTGATATTTTGTATCAAGTTTCAAAATACAAATACCGCTGTCGGGAGAAGAAAGTTTTTTATCGAGTTCATCTATAACAGTTAGTGTCGTATCATCATCAACACCGAGAACGGTTGAAAGTTTTTTATAATCAAGCGGCTCACCGGAAGCAAAGAGAACAGCCTCTGCCGCGGCAACAAGTCGGTTATCTGTCAAGAAATCTCATTTCCTTTCAAAATTTCTATTTCCGTATTTTCGCCGTCACCGGAAATTAAAATAGATTTATCTCTTGCAAGTTCCAAAACGGCAAGAAAAGCTGCTATTAAATCAGACCGTGATTCGGCACTTCTGTAAATATCGAATAATTTACTTTTTCTTTTCTTTTTTAATATTCCTATAATTGTATCTATTTTTGAAGAAACAGATACAATTTTTTTCGTAACTATCGTTTTAAATGAATCAATAGGCGGCGGCAAACGGCGCAGTTTTTTACCGGCGGCGGCAATATACGCCGCAATAAGTTCAGACGGCTCGTGCAGACGGGTATACGTCATATCCGGCTCAATATCTTCGGGCCGTCTTGTAAAATAATCAAAACCCTCTGTTTGTTTTGAAAGTTTACCCGCAAGAATTTTACAGTCACGGTATTCAATAAGTTCACCCGTCAATTCTTTTTTCAGTTCTTCGGCTTCTTCATACACGGGAAGCAAAGAAACGGTTTTGATATATAGGAGTCTTGCCGCCATTTCAAGAAATTCGCTTGCCACATCCATATTTTCATTCTGCATTTCACGGACATAAGATGTATATTGGTCAACAAGTTCCGATATGGGTATATCGTTAATATCAATTTTATGTTTAGAAATGAGGTGAAGCAGAAGATGCATAGGACCTTCAAAAACTTCTAATTTATAAGTTAAATTTTCCATAATACTCCTGTCAGAAAGGAAGATTTACAAGAAAGCTTATACCCGAATAAACGAGTCCCGATAAAAAAGAAAGCGGAACGGTTAAAATACCCGTAAAGAGCAAAACTATAATCGCTATACTTATATACCGTTCATACTGCATAAGTTTGAAATAGTATTTTGACGGAAGCAAAGCAGTCAACAAACGGGAGCCGTCAAGCGGAGGAACGGGAATTAAATTAAACACTGCAAGATTTATGTTAATGGTTGCGGCAAACTGCAAAAACAATCCGCACGAAGCCAATACTACATTATTTATACCGATCACATTTGAGAGTAACGCATAAAGGAACAAATAAACAACAGCCTGCAACAGATTACATAAAGGTCCCGCGAGTGCAACTATGGTCATATCCCGCTTTGGATTTTTAAAGTTTCGCATACGGACTTCGACGGGCTTTGCATAACCGAAGCCGAAAAGAAAAATCATAACAGCACCGATAGGGTTTATGTGCGCTTTCGGATTTATGGTACAGCGCCCGCTTAAAAGAGGTGTATCGTCACCGAGAAGAACGGCAACCTTTGCGTGTGCAAACTCATGAAGCGGTGTGGCACAAAATACGACAAAACTTACGGAAGCTAAGTATGCAATAAAAGTAAATACGGTAAGATTACCCGAAACAAACTGCCTTAAAATCGTTAACATAAATACTCCAATCTGATATTTTACAATAAAACTTTAAAACGGTCAACTATCTTTTAATTACTACGGTTCTGTCACAACCGCCGCCGTCTTTTATATAACGGCAAAATGATTTATTTGAGAACATTTTATTTATACTGTCCGCCTGGTTTTCACCGCATTCAAGCACGGCAAAACCGTCTTTAGATAAATACGGATACCACTTTTCGGCGATAATTCTGTAAAAATTCAAACCGTCAACACCGCCGTCGAGAGCAAGTTCGGGTTCAAATTTAACTTCTGCCTGCAAGGTTTCGAGTTCGGAAAACGGAATATACGGAGGATTTGAAACTATAACATCAGGCTGAGGCAGATTAAACGAAGAAAAACCGTCAAAAATATCGCCTTTTATAACCGTAACATTAAGTGCATCAAGAAGTTCTGCATTTTCCTTTGACAGTGAAACAGCTTCATCCGAAATATCTATACAGAATATTTTACATTTGGGAAAACGCTTTGCTATGCTTATTCCGACACAACCGCTGCCCGAACACAAATCGAAAATAACGCCGTTATAAGTTTTAGGCATATTATTTACGGTAAATTCGACTATCGCCTCGGTTTCCGGTCTCGGAATTAAAACACCGGGTCTTACTTTAAATGTATATTTATAAAATCCCCAAACGCCGATAATATACTGCAAAGGCTCACGGGAACAACGCCTTTTTACACAATCTTTAAAAAATTCAAGTTTAATTTCATCAACTTTTGATTGAGAATTTAAAAGCATTTGCGTTTTGTTCATTCCGAGGCAGTATTCCACAAGTTGTCTTGCATCAAACTCACCGTCGCAACCGCTTTCATTAAGTGATTTTACGGCAAGACGATACTCTGTATAAAGGTTACTCAAAGCGTGTCATCCTCCGGATTATCCGTAATAACAGCCTTAAGTGAAGCAATACCGACTTCAATTATATCGTCTGTCGGCTCCTGTGTTGTAATCCTCTGCATCCAAAGACCCGGAGCGGAAAGAATTTTTACCAAAAGATTTTCGTGCTTTCCGGCATATCTTATAAATTCATAACCGAGACCGACAGTCACGGGAAGAATGAGGAGTTTCACAAGCATCCATACAACACGGACTTTATCAATACCGGGAAACAGTATTACGAGAACAGACGAAACAAGAATACTGATAATGAGTATAACAAATATAAAACTTGTACCGCAACGCGGATGAAAACGGCTTTGCTTTTTAACGTTTTCAACTGTAAGTTCAAGCCCGTGTTCATAACAGAAAATTGTTTTATGCTCTGCACCGTGGTACATAAAAACTCTTTTTATATCTTTCATTTTTGAAACAAGAAACATATAAAGTACAAAAATGCACATTCTCATTATACCCTCAAACAGCGGGTGAATATCCGCAAGAGCATCTTTGAAGAGATTTTTGTCAACAACATCAACAATGAAAGACGGAAGCCAGAAAAACAGAACAAACGCAAGTGCAAAACCTAGTACAAGAGCAATAGCGGAGATAACAGCCATCATCTTGGGACCGAAATGGTCGGAAAGCCAGCGGTCAAGTTTAGACATTTCTTCGGGATTTTCAGTTCCGTCGTCAAGACCTGCTTTTTCGGCGGATTTCGTCATACATTTATATCCGAAAGTAAGGCTTTCTATAAAATTCACGATACCTCTTATTAAAGGAAAACCTGCAGGTTTGAATTTATCACGGATATGCTTTAAAGGCATATTTTCAATATCTATATTACCGTCGGGAAGCCTTACCGCCATGGCGGCGCCTTTTGGTCCCTGCATCATAATACCCTCTATAAGCGCCTGACCGCCGACAGAAGTTTTACGAATTTTGCTATTCGATTCTTTGCTCATTTTCTACTACCACCATTTCATCAATTACCGAAACATTTTCCTGTACATCGGTTTTTTCTACCGGCAAAATTACAGTAACTTTAGTTCCCTTGCCGAGTTCGCTTTTAATTTCAAAAACGCCGTTATGAAGTCTTACTATTTCATCTACAACGGCAAGACCGATACCGGAGCCTCTTACCTGAATATTGGCTTTATAAAATTTCTTTTTAACATTGGGTAAATCCTCCTCGGAAATACCGCAACCGTTATCGGTAAAATCTATTTTTAAAGTACCTCCGGAGCAAAATGCTTCTACAAGTACCGTTCCGCCCTGTTCGTTATATTTAAAAGCATTATCAAGAATATTAACAAAAACCTGCTTTATTCTGTTCGGGTCAGCCATCATCGGAGCCGGAATATCGGGAACCGAATAATTCAGTTCAATGCCGTCTCGCTTTGAGCGCTCTTTAAAAACAAAAATTGCTTCGTCAAGTTCCGCCAAAACATCTATTTTCTTAAGACGCAGTGTAAGCCTGCCGCTTTGCATTCTTGAAAAGTCAAGTAACTCCTCAACAAGCTGTGAAAGTCTGTCGGACTCATTTATTATTACTTCAGTTCCCCTTTTTGAGAGTTCGGCATCTTCACCGTTTAAGTCCTTAAGCATTTCTCCCCAGCCTTTAATTGCCGTAAGAGGCGTTCTCAATTCGTGAGAAACCGTCGAAATAAAGTCATTTTTCATTCGGTCGGGTGCCGTTATTTCGGTTATCATATCATTAACCGAGTCTGCGAGTTCGGCAATTTCATCGGACTCGTTCTTTTTTGATTCAAGTTCAACACGGACATTAACATCGCCGTCTGTAAATTGTTTTGTAATGTCTATTATCTTTCTTAAAGGCTGAACAATAGTCTGAACAAAAAACAGACCGGAAGCGGCTACAAGCACCATTGCAACAAAACATATCAATATAACGATAAGCGAAAATGCACCTATTTGCGTATCTACTCCGTGAAGCGAAGTAATAAACCTTACACCGCCGCTGAATTTACCGTTTTGTGACGGAAAAACCATCGCAACGCTCATAACATGCTCATGGTTTTCATCAAAACCCGACCATTTTGAAATATTTGTCTTTGATTTTAAAGCATCTTTGATATCCTGGAATTTTAATTTTTCAGCATCAACGGGAAAGCCCGATGAAGACAAAACTTTATAGTTTTTTGAAATAACCTGTACTTCTATTAAATCTTTTTTATCAAAATTTTCTATATATTCAACTGCTTTTTGACGAAAAGTATCACTTGAAGAATCAAGATACGGAGCAAAAAAAGCGGAAACACTTTCATTTGCATTAACGGACAGAAAATTTCCGACATAACTCCTGTAATAACCGGCAACGCACAAAATACTGACAATACCTATAAGCAGAAGTATAAGACATGTAAGAAGCAGTGTATTAAAAGCCCACCGCCTTGTTATACCTTTAATCCTCATAAGCCTGTCCTTTCAAAAGTCAGTTCCATTTATACCCCATACCCCAAACCGTTACAAGGTGTTTCGGCACAGAGGGCTGTTCTTCAAGTTTCATACGAAGTCTTCTGATATTAACATCCACTACTTTTTCATCGCCGTAGTACGACTCGCCCCAAACACGGCGCAATATATCATTTCGTGTAAGCGGCTGTCCCGCATTTGTAAAGAAAAACTCAATAATCTGAAACTCAACCTGAGTGAGTTCTATTTGCTCACCGTTTTTTGTAAGAGTTCTGTTGCGAATGTTGAGTTCAAACGGCGGAAGTACAATAATATCGCTTTTTTCGGAAAGAGATGAATTATTTGTATTCATGGCAACACGTCTGTAAACGCTGTCTACCCTCGCCATAAGTTCGGAAGGCGAAAAAGGTTTTGTTACATAATCGTCTGCCCCCATCAAAAGCCCCGAAACCTTATCCATTTCCTGCGTTTTGGCAGTAAGCATTATTATTCCGACGGTACTGCTTATTTCACGAAGTTTTTTACAAACTTCAAGTCCGTCAATCTGAGGCATCATAATATCGAGAAGAACAACATCAAACTGTCTGTTTTTTTCTTCATAAATCGTAAGGGCTTCTTTACCGTCACAAGCCTCGGTAACATCATACCCCGCCCGTTTTAATGTAATTGCTGTTATTTCACGAATAGCGGCTTCGTCTTCCGCTATAAGAACTCTTTTCATGCTTTAACCTCCGACTGCTTAATAAACGATGATTTTATATAATCATCCGTAATATTAAACTTTTCTTTTCCTTTTTCCGTTATTTCATAATAAAATTTACCGTTGATATCTTCATAAAGAAGCAGAGCATCTTTTTGATAATTTTCTTCTGTATCGGGCACGAAAGATACAGAAAACAACTCACTGCCTACAGAGTTATCAGTTCCGTTCCAATTATAAAATACCAGGGAATTTTTATAAACATCAAATCTTACGGTTAATTCATCATCATTCTTAACCTTAAACAGATAATTATGAATCGGATTAAATACCGTTAAAATTTCTTCATCGCTATTATCTCCGAGTGAATTTATCCAACGGATTTTTACAAACGAATAAGTTTCCTTACCCACAGCGGCGGATATTTCGGTGTCAAACTTATTAACTTTTTCCGTTATCGGAATCTCGTATTTTGCATCGCCGTCTATATCGTAAGATGAAAGCCCCAATGCACGAAGCGTTGTAACATTCGGATTATCAAATACACTTACAACTTTTTTTGAATTTTCACTCCAATAAACTATATCGGTAAACATCGAGTTATCGTTTTTATTAAAATCAATTATAAGCCTTGTAACATCATTGTCTCGAATTTTAACCGTATCATAATTTATATCGCTGACCGAAACGGCAGAGCCTTTTAATTTACATTCGGAAAGCATAAACATCTGACTTGCGCCCGAAAAAGAGAATACTCTTAATTTTGTTCGTGAACTTTCGGCGGTATCGTCAATATAAACAACAGACAAATCACAAAAGCCGTCATTATTAAAATCCGCAACATTATGCGCCGTATAATTTTCATTAAGAAGCGTATTAAATTTACTTAAACCTTTTTCGCCTTTTTCAACGGAATATACGCAAATATTTCTTGCGGTCTTATTTTCAAACAGAGACCAACCGACAAGTATCTCATAAATACCGTCATCATTAAAATCGGAAAACTCCACACTGTAAACGCCGTTTCCCGCTCCCTTTATATCGGAAGAAATAACCCATGTTTTGTTTACATATTCAAGCAGACAAAGCCTTACGGAAGTATCTACGGATGAATCCGAATAAAAAACAAGTGCTTCATCCTGACCGTTGTTATTCAAATCTTTAAGAATAAAAGAAGACCTGTATTCGCCTTTTACAGGAGTTTTTAACTTAATTGCAGCGGAAGACATAAGTTCATTGAACGCTTTTTGCACCTGACCGTTTTTGCCGGTAAGAGCAGGTGCGGAAAGCATACTTTCTATTGAGAAAAAATTTAAAGAACAACCGGATAAAACCATAACGGTAACAAAAGATAATATTAAAGAAATTACCCGAAAAATGTTCTTTTTCAATTTTTTCACTTCCTTATGAATTTAATAATGCAACATCTGCATAATATGTTCCGTAAACCCAGCACGAAGAACTCTTTAAATTAACCTGAACGGGTACGGAAATACTTTGACCTGCCATAATTTCCACATCGGAAAGATCGGCGGTAACGGAAATATCGTTTTCGGTAATGCTTTCAAGGTCTTTTTGCTTACCTACGACAACTACGGATTTATTCAAAGAATCAATCTTATATTTCTTTTTACCGGCATTTGTAATTATAACTGCTTCCGGCAAAACCGTGTAATAATCCTGGTCATAGCCCGACATATCGACATCAGCAACAAATTCTTCCGTTTTGCCGTTTTTTGAAAGTGCCGTATCTTCGGCACTGAACTCAAATACGTGATTTGACGGAGAAAGAAGTTTAAAGTCTATTACACCCACGGAATAATCTTTTGTTTTTTCATAATCGTCAACGGAAATATCGAATATTTCCTCAGAGGGGGTTACACTGTATTTAAGCGGATTTAAAACGAGAGAATCCGGTGCATTTTTAAATGTAACCGCACACGGCAAAGTTTTTATCTGCAAAACGGGGATTGCAAGATTAACTTTATCAAGGCTCAAAGTTACGAATTTAAAAGAGTTTTTACCTTTTTTATCAAGCGGAACAACTTTTGCATTTGCCGTTTTATTTGATGAAAGCGAATCTTCAAGCGTTATACTTGCAACAATTCTTTTAATATTATTCACTTCCGCAGAAGGACCGGAAACGCTGACGGAAGTATCAGACAATTTGATTTCACCGGTTGTAAAACCCTCTTTAACTATCGGGAACCCTTTTGCCTTAATCTTCGGCTCAATTAACATTTCCACCGTTTTCGGAGTATCAAAATATACATCAATGGTCTTTTGAGAAACGGAAGTAATTTTATAATCTTTTGAATCGGAAACGGATTCCGCCTTTAACTGAAGTGTTCTGACTCCGGCTGAATCAACATTCGAGGTATTTGCAACAACTGAAATATCGTCTGCAGAAAGAGAAGCGGCGGAAACGAGATACTTTTTACCCTTTACCGTTACATCAACAAAAAACTCGTTATCACCGAAAACCTCAAGCCCGAACTGCGAAGGAACGGCGGTATCAACCGTAACTTTTACATTTGGAATAACCCTCGTAATTTCGGAACTTGCATATATTGTTACAAGAACCCAGATAGCAAGCGCCGTCAGAAAAGAAATCAGTAAAACAAAGAAATTATTGTTAATAAGGGACCGGAACGATATTTTTTTATTTTTCATCGGTATCCTCCTTATTGTCTTTCTTAAATATAATTTCTCTTTTCTTTTTTTCGGACTTTTGCGAAGACTTAATAAGAGAATTTAATAAAATCTCACGAAGTTCACCGGAAGAAATATTTCTTTTAAGTTTACCGTCAGAAGCAACGGAAATATAACCGGTTTCTTCGGAAACAACAACTGCAACAGCATCACTGTTTTCACTCATACCGATAGCCGCACGGTGTCTTGTTCCGAGTTCACTGCTTACCGAAACTTCCGTCAGCGGCAGTATACAGCCTGCGGCATAAATCCTTGCATCTCTTACAACAACCGCACCGTCGTGAAGTGCGGAATTTTTAAAAAACAATCCGTTAAAAAGTTCCGATGAAGATTTTGCATCAAGCACCGTACCCGTCTCAATGATATCGTTAAGAGAAGCACTTTTTTCAAATACAACCAATGCACCTGTTTTTGTTTCGCTCATATCAACCGCAGCTTTGCAGAACTCATTTACCGTTTCTTTGATTGCGGCGTTTGCGACATCGTTACCCCTGAAATTAAAAACAGAAAAATCCTTTAATGAACGGCGACCGAACTTTTCGAGAATGTTGCGAAGTTCAGGTGCAAACAGAATAACGAGTATCAGCAAAGCGTTCTCAATAAATTGGGAAATAATATATTCACTTGCTTCCATTTTTAAGAATTTGACTACGGCAAACAAAGCAAGAAGAAGGACAATTCCTTTAATGAGATGAAAAGACCTTGACCCACGGACAAGTTTTATTGTTTCATACAAAACAAAAGTAACAAGTAAAATATCAAGTAAATCGGAAAGCCCGTTAAAACTCGCAAGAGCATTGAAGACTTTATCTATATAAATCATTTTTTCACCGTCCTTTTGAAAGTTTTAATTACAAGTACCCATATTGAGTTTTATTATATCACACCGTTCCGGAAATTGCAATTTTATTGACCAAATTTAAAAGAATATTTACATCTTTTTTCCCGTTATATTTCGACGGCGAAAACCGTACCGTTCCGACATTTTCCGTCTTATATGTTTTATGCGCCGAAGGCGAACAGTGAAAACCTCCCCTTACAGCTATTCCCTGCTCATTTAAAGCAGATGAAATTTCTTCGCTGTGATAATTATTCACATTAAAAGATAACAACGGTGCAAATTTCTTTTCGTTAAAATCGGTGTAAAGTTTAACGCCTTTTATATTTTTCAAACCCTCATACAGAATTTTTGTGAGTTCGGATTCTTCTTTTCTTATTTCACCGATACCGCATTTTTTTATATATCTTATTCCTGCTTTAACACCCAATATCCCCGGAACATTTATCGTACCGGCTTCAAGTCTCTCGGGAAAAGACTCCGGTTGATGTAAATCAAACGAAGACGTCCCGGTACCGCCCTCAATTAAGGTGTTTTTTATACAGCCGTTATGAAGTATCATTCCCGTTCCCATAGGTCCCATAAGTCCTTTATGACCCGGAACACACAAGCAGTCTATTCCCTGTTTTTTCATATTTATATCAATTATTCCCGCACCCTGTGCGCCGTCTGCAAGAAAAACAATATTGTATTCTTTTGAAATTGCAGCGAGTTTTGAGAGAGGCAAAATATTACCGAAAACATTTGAAACGGCAGTAACTACGCAAAGTTTTGTATTCTCTCTTAAAGAATTTTTAAAATTTTTTAAAAGTTCGTCTTCATTTTCGCTGTACTCAAATACCGTATAATCGGCAATTCCGTTTTCTTTTAAGGCGTTTACCGTTCTCAAAACGGAATTATGTTCAAGAGAAGAAATAACGATATGCTCCCCTTTATTTATAATTCCTTTTATTGCCTGGTTGAGTGCAAGCGTGCAGTTTTGAGCAAAAGAAACCAAGTCACAACCGTATCCGCCGAAAAAGTCATTTATTTCTTCTCTTGCGGAATATACCGCTTCCGCCGTCTTTAAAGAAAAGTCATGACCGCTTCTGCCCGGATTTGCCCCGTACTCCGACAAAGCATTTGAAACTGCTCTTATCACTTCAATGGGCTTGGGAAAACTCGTTGCGGCGTTGTCAAAATATATCATATTATCCCTCCGTCGTTCCGTAAACTTTAATATTGTTATTTTTTAATATCTGAAGACAGTTAAAATCATAATTCAAAACAAAAATCAAATACCCGCATCCTTCACCCTGTGACGGGTGAGGATTACGGGTAATATATACTCTGTAACCATGTTTTGTAAGAAACTCTTTACCCTTTAAAGCAACGGTAACAGAGCCAACTTTTATACCGATTTTTCGCATAAAAATACCCTTTCATATTAAGTTTATTACATAATATGCAAGGGTATATATTCAGTTTACAGTTTCAATAAGACAAACGACGTGAGCGGAAATACCTTCCTTACGCCCCGTAAAGCCGAGTTTTTCTTCTGTAGTGGCTTTCACGCTGATAAATGATACATCTGTATTAAGCGCTTTTGCTATGTTTTTACGCATTTCCTCAATATAAGGTGAAAGTTTCGGCACTTGTGCTATAACCGTAGCATCGACATTAACAACACGGTAACCGGATTGATCTATGAGTTTATTAACTTCACCGAGTAAAACAAGACTGTCTGCACCCTCGTACTTACTGTCGGTATCGGGAAAATGCTTACCGATATCGCCGAGTGCGGCGGCACCTAAAAGGCTGTCGGAAATTGCATGAAGCAGTACATCTGCATCCGAATGACCTAAAAGACCTTTTTCACACGGTACATCAACACCGCCTATAATACACTTTCTGTTTTCGGAAAAAGCGTGAACATCATAGCCGTGACCTAT
>JAZUHA010000067.1:0-3190 GCA_045641485.1 Acutalibacteraceae bacterium | reverse complement strand
GACGGTGTTTTCAGTCACACAGGCTCCGACAGCATCTATTTTAACCGTGAAAAAAGATACGGTGACGGCGGTGCATATAACGACAAGAATTCCGTTTACAGAAACTGGTTCAAATTCAAAGAAGACGGAAATTATGACAGTTGGTGGGGAATTGATACTTTACCCGAAACATACGAAGAAAATGAAAATTTCATTGATTTTATCGCAGGCAAAAACGGAGTAGCCGAAAAATGGATTTCTTACGGCATAAAAGGCTTCCGACTTGATGTAGCCGACGAATTACCCGATAAATTTCTTGATGAATTTTACGCCCGCATTAAGGCTCGAAACAGCGATTTATTTATTCTCGGCGAAGTATGGGAAGATGCATCAAATAAAATAAGCCACGGCGGAAGAAGAAAATTTCTTTTGGGACATCAACTTGACAGCGTAATGAACTATCCGTTTTCCGATGCAATTCTTAAATTTATGCGTTACGGTGTTGCCGAAGACTTTGAGGAAAGTATCGTAACAATATGCGAAAACTACCCGAAACCCGTGCTTGACTGCCTTATGAACCATCTCGGAACTCACGATACGGCAAGGCTTTTAACCCGCCTTGTATGCCCCGACCTCGAAAATAAGCCGAGAGAAATTCAGGCACGGCACAAACTCACACAGGAAGAATACAAAAAAGCAAAAGCGCTGTTAAAAACAGCAACGGTAATTCAATATACCCTGCCCGGTTTTCCGTCTCTTTATTACGGTGATGAAGCCGGTTTAACGGGCGGCAGAGACCCTTTTAACAGATGCTTTTTCCCGTGGGATAATACCGACAAAGATATGACCGAATGGTTTATTAAATTAGGTAAAATACGATGTTCTTTACTTTGTCTTAAAGACGGCATCTTTAAGCCTTTTTCCGCAATGCTCTCTTGTGTTGCTTACGAAAGGATAGCGGAACAGGAAAAAATATTCGTAATAATTAACCGCAATCCTCACGAGATAGAGTATTTTCTCCCCGACGATTACAAATACAAAAAAGAACTGATTACAAATTCTCAAACCGAAGAATCCGTAACAGTTCCCGAAAACGGTGCTGTAATAATTAAGTTTTGATTATTCTTTGTTACAATTATTACAATCTCCCGTGCAGCCCGAACAGCCAAAGCAGGTTTTACCCTGCTTTTTTTGTTTTCTTATTTTTAAAATCGCAATAGCCAAAAGTACCGCAACAACAAATAAAACGGCATAATCTTTAAACTCCATTAAAACATCACCGCTATATTATATACAATAAACGAAACAATCCATGCAATTATGCACTGTGAAATTATTACAAGTACCGTTTGCCACTTTGAACCGAGTTCCCTTTTAATAGTTGTAACTGCGGCAATACACGGCGTATAAAGAAGCGTAAAGCCGAGGAATGCACACGCAGACGGAACGGAGAACAGCGACGGCAAAACGGTTTTCAGTTCAGATGTACCCACATTCACAAGAACACCCAAAGTACTTACAACCGCTTCTTTTGCGGAAAATCCCGCAATAAGCGAGGTTGCCGTACGCCAGTCGGCAAATCCCATAGGTGCAAATACGGGCGCTATAAGTTTACCTATTGATGCCAAAATACTCTGTTCACTGTCACTTACATAATTAAGCCGTGTATCAAACGCACCCAAAAACCAGATTATAACGGTAGCAACAAATATTACCGTAAAGGCTTTCTGTAAAAAGTCTTTTGCCTTTTCCCACATCAAAAGAAGAACGCTTTTAGGTGACGGAAAACGGTAATTCGGAAGTTCCATAACAAACGGAACGGGCTTGCCTTTAAACACCGTTTTATTGAGAATAAGCGAAACAAGTACACCCGTAAGCATACCGCCGAAATATAAAGCCCCCATAACAAGCGCCGTGTTTTTCGGGAAAAATGCGGCGGCAAAAACGGTATAAATCGGAATTTTTGCCGAACAACTCATAAACGGGGTTAAAAGAATCGTCATTTTCCTGTCTCTTTCACTTGAAAGAGTTCTTGTTGCCATAATCGCCGGAACGGAACAGCCGAAACCGATTATCATAGGTACAAAACTTCTGCCGGAAAGCCCGATTTTACGAAGAATTTTATCCATTACAAAGGCAACTCTTGCCATATACCCCGTATCTTCAAGCACCGAAAGGAAGAAAAACAGTACCACTATTACGGGCAAAAACGAAAGCACACTGCCGACTCCCGCAAAAACACCGTCTGTTACAAGACTGTGCACAATGGGATTTATTCCGTAAGAAGTTAAGGCGCTGTCAACAATATTCGTTACACCGTCTATTCCGAGAGAAAGTAAATCGGAAAGCGCTTTGCCGAAAACATTGAAAGTAAGATAAAATATCATAATCATAATCCCGAAAAACAGCGGGATTGCGCCGTATTTGTTTGTAAGTATTTTATCTATTTTTTCACTGCGGAGTTTTTCTTTGCTCTGTCTGCATTTTACAACGGATTTTTCGCAAACCTCTGTAATAAACGAGTAGCGCATATCGGCAAGAGCGGCATTTCTGTCAAGTTTTCTTTCCGCTTCCATTTCGACTACCGAGTGTTCTATAAGTTCTTTTTCGTTTTCACTCAGTTCAAGTGTATCAATAAACTTTTTATCGTCACCGTCAATAACCTTTATAGCCGCATATCTCGGTGATATTCCGAGTTCCGTCGCATGGTCTTCTATCTGATGCGAAACGGCGTGAATACAGCGATGAACGGGACCTGACGGACAAAAATCTATTCTTTTGGGCTCCTGCTTCTTTTTTGAAGTATCGACAGCTGTTTTTATAAGTTCGTCTATACCGTCTTCTTTTACTGCGGAAATCGGCACGACCGGAACGCCTAAAAGTTCAGAAAATTTTTCCACATCAAAACTTCCGCCGTTACCGTGAACCTCATCCATCATATTAAGCGCAATAACCATAGGTATACGAAGTTCTATAAGTTGCAAAGTCAGATACAGGTTTCTTTCTATATTGGTGGCGTCAACTATATTTATTATTCCGTCGGGGTGTGTATTAAAAATAAAATCGGTCGTTACAATTTCTTCTGTGGAATACGGTCTTATTGAATAAATACCCGGGAGGTCAACAACAGAAACATCTTTTACGCCTTTAACCGCACCGATTTTTTGATCTACCGTTACTCCGGGAAAATTGCCGACATGCTGATTTGAAC
>JAZUHA010000066.1:0-3253 GCA_045641485.1 Acutalibacteraceae bacterium | reverse complement strand
AACTCCACTCTTCACTCTCCACACTCCACTCTGAAAAGGGTAAATATCGGAGAACAAACTAACGGTTATTCAGGCTAAAAACTAAATTCTGAAAACTGAAATCTGAAGAATCATACAAGCCCGAAACTCACCTGTAAAGCCTCGTCGATTTTATTCATATCCCATTCGGTCAGATTTCCCGCCCGTTCTTTAAGCCGCTGTTTGTCAAGGGTTCTTATCTGTTCAAGTAAAACTACGGAATCTTTTGAAAGACCGCATTCGTCGGCATTAACGCTTATATGTGTCGGCAGACTTGCCTTGAATTTTTTGCTTGTAATTGCGGCGGCAATAACCGTGGGGCTGAATTTGTTACCCACATCATTCTGTACTATAAGCACCGGTCTTGTGCCGCCCTGTTCCGAACCGACAACCGGACTTAAATCGGCGTAATATATATCTCCTCGTTTAACGGTCACATTATCACTCTCCGTGGGTGAACAATTCACCCGTATTTTCACATAGATATTGTTGTCCGATTATTCCGAAATAATCATATTGAGGAGTACTCTTTAATATTTTATTCAAATAGTTAAAAAAGTTTATCGAAAAAGTTAAAAAACTTTACTTCGCTTGACAATATTCGATAATTAGTGTAATATTACCCGGTAAAAACATTTTTGGAGGCGTGCCGTTATGGCTAAAAGATATTTTACTTCCGAGTCGGTTACAGAGGGACATCCCGATAAGATATGCGACCAGATTTCAGATGCTGTTCTTGACGCTATGTTAAGTCAAGATGAAAACTCCCGTGTTGCCTGCGAAACAATGTGCACAACGGGTATTATAAATATTGTGGGCGAGATTTCCACAAAAGCCGTTGTGGATATCCCTGCGGTTGTTCGTAAAGTTGTTTGTGATATCGGTTTTAATAATCCCGAATACGGGTTTGACGGTAATACCTGCGCTGTTGTCACAAGTCTTGATAAACAGTCTGCCGATATAGCCATGGGTGTAGATAAATCGTTTGAGGTAAAAGGCGGAGAAGACGGTGAGTTCAGCGTAATAGGTGCCGGTGACCAGGGTATGATGTTCGGTTTTGCCTGTAACGATACAGAGGAACTTATGCCGCTTCCCATATCTCTTGCACACAAACTTTCACGCCGTCTTACCGAAGTCAGAAAGAGCGGCTTGCTTACATATCTCCGTCCCGACGGAAAAAGCCAGGTTACCGTTGAATATGACGAAAACGATAAACCCGTAAGAGTAGATGCGGTTGTTATTTCTTCACAGCATGACCCTATTGATATTGAAATTCTCAGAAAAGATATTATAGATAATGTTATTCTTCCGATTATTCCGGAAAAATATATTGATGACAATACAAAATTTTATGTTAACCCCACGGGTAATTTTGTTATCGGCGGTCCCGTAGGTGACAGCGGACTTACCGGCAGAAAAATAATAGTAGATACATACGGCGGATATTCCCGTCACGGCGGCGGAGCATTCTCCGGTAAAGACCCGACAAAGGTTGATCGCAGTGCCGCTTATGCCGCAAGATATGTTGCAAAAAATATTGTTGCCGCAGGGCTTGCGGAAAAGTGTGAACTTCAGCTTGCATACGCCATAGGTGTTGCAAAACCGCTTTCCGTTCGTGTTGATACATTCGGTACGGGTAAAATTCCGGATGTAAAACTTGATGAACTCGTTAATAAATATTTTGACCTTCGTCCTGCCGCAATTATCAAAAATCTTAATCTTCGCAAAACCTCTTATCTTCCGCTTGCCGCATACGGTCATATGGGCAGAACGGATATAGATGTAGCATGGGAAAAGACCGATATGGCGGAAACATTAAAAAATGCCGCAAAGAACATCTGATTTTTTGTAAGGACGGTATCTATGAACGACAACTCACCACGAAAAGTTAATGTTCACGACGGTCACCGCAACAGAGTTCGTAACAATGTACTTGTTAACGGTTATTCACAGCTTGAGGACCACAGACTCCTTGAGCTGTTGCTCTTTTATGCCGTTCCGCGCGGTGATACAAATGAACTCGCCCACATTCTTTTAGACAGATTCGGCTCTCTTTCCGGTGTTATCGGTGCGCCGAAAGAAGAACTGATGTCCGTTAAAGGTGTCGGGGAATCAACGGTTGTATTTTTAAACTCTTTGTCGGAACTTACATTAAGAGTATCTTCACAGTCTGTAAAAAAGCGCCGTACATACAGAACACCGGAAGCGTTGACGGAACTTGCACGGTCGCTGTATTTTAACGAAACAACCGAAAAGCCTTATGTTTTATGCTTTGATTCGGGTATGAGGCTTTTGTGCAAAAAACTTCTGGATAACGGAAATTCGGATTCCTCCGAAATAAAACAGCGTGTAATAACTCAAGCAGTTATTACGAGTGATGCTTCTTTTGCAGTGCTTGTCCATAACCACCCGTTTTCTTCCTCGGAACCGTCGTATGCAGATATCGAAACCACAAGAACTACTGCTGTTTTGTTAAGAAAAATCGGTGTTGCTCTTTGCGATCACATAATTGTCGGCTGCGACGGAGAGTGCAGTGTGTTTTCGCTTGTTGAAGACCTGTCTTACGTACTTGATAAAACTATTTTAACAGATGATTCACGGAAAAAGGTGCAAGAATAAAACTTATTAAATCGGCACATACGGCGCAAGGCAGTGTGTGCCGTGTGTTTTTTATGTTTACAGAGCCGTAATAAAGCGTAATTATGTAAAATGTTGTTTCGGTAGAACCCATCATAACGGAAGCGCATCTTCCGGCAAAACTGTCGGGACCGAAATCTTTAAGTATTTCTTCAAATACTGTAAGAGAACCGCTTCCCGATATGGGTGAAAGCAGCGTGAGGGGTAAAACCTCTTTCGGTATGCCCGTTATTTTTGATACCGGGCTTAATGCGAATGAAAGCATGTCAAGTCCGCCCGAAGCCTTAAGCGTGCTTACGGCGGTAATAAGAGCAATAAGAGGGGGTGTTATCGAAAGTATTGTTTTAAATCCTTTTTTTGCTCCGTTTGTAAATGCTTCAAATATATTTACGCCTTTAAATAAACCGAAAACAAGTATGAAAACTACGGCGGCGGGTAATATCCAATCGGCTGAAAATTTCATATTTATGACCATTCCTTTCCGCTGCGCTACAAGGCACAAAAGGCAATGAAACCGAGTTGCTTCAACGCAGCATTTGAATTTTTGTGTTAGAATGTACTTGAGGAAGCAGGCACACTACAGAGCACGTGGAGGTGA
>JAZUHA010000065.1:0-1628 GCA_045641485.1 Acutalibacteraceae bacterium | reverse complement strand
TGGGTGCCCTCGATGACACCCATACGCACCTTGCAGGCAGTAGCCTGTAAGGATTTTTTTGTGTTGGCATCCATAAATTTTCACTCCGTTATCTGAAATATTTTTTATTTAGATAATTTATAAAATCGGCAACCGCACCGTTATTACAGTGGCAGGCAACATACTCCGATATTTCTTTAATATCGTCGGGTGCCTGACCGCAACAAACGGGGTGTTTTACCGCTTTTAACATTTTTAAATCGTTATAATAATCACCTATTGCGGCGGTGTTTTCTTCGGGTACTCCCAAAATTTCTGCAAGTTTAAGAACCGCAGTACCTTTATTTACATTTTTAGATACTACTTCCAAAGTAAACGGTGAAGTATTAAAAAACTCGCAAAAATCTTCGGCATTATTTTTCAAAAAATAATCTTTAAGTTTTTTGATTGAATACGGCATACCGAAGAAATTAGCTTTTCCCCAAACTCCTCTTATCATCTCTGCTTCATTTTTCACTACAACTCTCGGAAGATTATCAAGTTTTGATGAAACAAAACCGGAAATCTGAAATTTACCTAAAGAATATATTGTATCAACCGTATATGCGGACAATTCAACAGAGAACTTTTTATGTGCAGAAAAGCAAAAATCTTCAACATCGGCAGTTACGGGAGTAAAACTCAAGAGTTTGTCGGTTTTAAAATCATAAATACCGGCACCGTTCATAAAAATTGCAGGACTCTTTAAATCGAGATTTTTATAATGCGGTGTAAGCGACCTTAAATTTCTGCCGGAACAAAGTGTAAAATTACCGCCTTTGTTTACAAAATCATGTATCGCTTTTTTGTTATTTTCGGGAAGTTTCCTTTTTTTATTATTTAAGGTTCCGTCTATATCGGAAGCAAGAAGCCACGATGAATAGTCGAACATTTCAAGATATTCTCCTTAAAAAGTCTTTAAAATAATCCGGTAAATCGGAAGTAAACTCAAGATATTCATTGGTTACAGGGTGAATAAAGCCGAGTTTTGCGGCATGAAGACACTGCCCTTCAAGACCGAATGTATTATTCTTACCGCCGTAAACATCATCACCGGCAACCGGATGACCTTTGTAAGCCATATGGACTCTTATCTGATGAGTTCTGCCCGTTTCAAGAGTAACCTTTAAGTATGTAAAACCTTTAAACCTCTCAAGTACCTCAAAATGGGTAACAGCATTTTTGGAATTTTTATCGGTGACCGCCTGCTTTTTTCTGTCTTTCGGGTTTCTGCCTATGGGTGCATCTACGGTTCCCGTATCATCTTTAATATTACCGACTACAACAGTTCTGTATTCTCGTGTAAATGAATGATCTTTTATCTGCTTTGCAAGTCCCGTGTGAGCAATATCATTTTTTGCCACAACCAACAGACCGCTTGTGTTTTTATCTATTCGGTGAACTATTCCGGGACGAATAACACCGTTTATCCCGGAAAGAGAATTTCCGCAATGAGAAAGCAAAGCATTTACAAGAGTGCCGTCAAAATTACCTGCGGCAGGGTGAACTACCATACCTTTCGGTTTGTTTACGACAAGCAAATCATTATCCTCATAAACTATATCAAGCGGTATTTCTTCCGGCTCAAGAGAAAGTGTTCTAAGTTCGGG
>JAZUHA010000064.1:0-2494 GCA_045641485.1 Acutalibacteraceae bacterium | reverse complement strand
AAAGATTCTTCTATTTTTTCGAGTGCCGAAACATAGTCACCGTTCTTGCAGTCAAGACAGGCAAGTTCAAAATATGCAGCACTTCTGTGAGCATAGTTCCATGCGGCTTTATAAAGAATATCATACGCTTCCTTATCCTTGCCGAGATATTCGAGTGCCAAGCCTTTTAAATAAAAGCTTTCGGTATCGGTAGGATGCTGATTTCTCGAAGTCAGACGCTTTATTGCCGTATCACAGTAATCAATACATTTTTGGAATTCACCGTTTTTAAGACAAAGCCTTGCCATAGAGGTATTACATCTTATATCGCCTGCATCACGCTTTATACCCTCAAGGTAATAATCCTCGGGCTTATAGTTATGCTGTTTATACTGCTCTAAGTGATAGCCGTTTATATAAAGTTCTTCAACTGTTTCTATCTCTCTCGGTCGTTTTACCGGCTTTCTTACTTCAATAGGTTGCTTTTGCCCTCTTACATAAGGCGTATAACTTACAAGAATTTTACCCTCATCTGATATAAGTGAAACGGTTATATCGTTAAACTTTTCATTCCCGATTCCAATTTCTTTACTATAGGATTTATCGGGTGAAAAATCTGCTGTTTCGCTAAAAAGTGTTTTGGATTTTGAGCAAACCGAAACGGTTGCATTGCTGAATTTACCCGTCACATTAAAGCCGAAAAACAGTTTGCCGTTTCTCATTTCCATATTAACGGCGGCATCAATCGTTGCGTTTTTGACCTCTCCAATATCACGGATAGGATACCAATACTGCTCAAACTCCTTGGTTTCATAAGGCGAAATCCAAGTAAAATCGGGTTGGTTATCGGTGAAAACACCGGTCATAAGTTCTATGTAAGGTCCGTTTTCATCGGTAAGGTTACTACACCACATATCGCCGAAATCGCCTATTCCCCAATGCCACATTTTTTTACCGGGTGAAATATGGTGATTTGCAACGGTTGCAATACCCTTTTCAATGCCGGTATCATAGCCCGAAATGAAATCCATATCAGACTGCCCCTGCGAAATTAGATATGAGGACGGAACCTTGACCGCATCGTAATGCGAAAGGTCGGTGCCTTTTCCAAAATCATACGGTCTTGCGGTTTTATATGTACCCTTTGCGATAGGCCATTCAAGCACTGCTCGGCGGTCATGGTCATTTACCCATTCGCAGTCGGGCGGAAATACAGTTCGGTAATTATCGTTTACGGGAACTGCCAAATTTGCCCACCACATAAATACCTGCGGAAATGCAGTTCTGTTATAAACTCTTACCTTTGCTTTAATATAACTTCTGCCCTCGTCGAGTGTAATGCCCGCCATACCTTTCATACGGTTAAACGGCTCTACCTCGCCCGTCCATACGGTTTTACTGCCGTCCGCATTTTCTTCGATGACCGCTTCAAGCGGCATAAAGGTAGTCGGACGGTGATGCTGAGGCCAGTTAAACTCAATTCCTCCCGAAATCCAAGAACCTGCAAGTCCTACAAGAGCAGGCTTTACGACCTCGTTGTAATAGATAAAATCATAATCTCCAATTTTATCGTATCCTCTTAAAATTTTACCGCCAATTTCGGGTAGTACAACCGTTTTCACATACTCGTTTTCGAGTGTATATGCATCGTATTCCACATCGGTTTTTTCATCGGTTATACCGTCCGAATACGGTATCGGATAGAGTCTGCCCGATGCCCCCTGATACGGCTTGTTTTCAAAAAACATCGGTAAATCATTTGCCTTTTTGGGTTTATAGGTTGGTATTATCTGTTTTTGCTTTTTTACGCTTACTTTACTCATAAAAATCACCCTTTCAGTTAGTTTATAATTATTTTATTAAATACTTCAAAAATATAAAAGGCAGAAAAATGTGTAAAAAAGCACACACTTTTTTATTTGCAAATTTTGTGTGCTGTATGTATAATAGTAATCGGTGATGATATGGTTTCTATACTTATTGACACAAAATATTCCGGTAGCTTATGGTGCGATAACCTTCTCAAAGGTCTTACAAGCCAGTTGCGGCAAAAGCGAATACCGTTTTGTGAAATTTACGATATCTGCCCTGCCGACACCGATGCCGTTTTCATAATTGCTTCCGATTACGAATGGACAAATTCTGCCATCAAGCAATTAAATGAACACGGAATAACTCCGATATTGCTCTGTAATCAGTTTGAGCTTATACATGGGCTTATATATAACTGCGTATGTTCTGACATCAACGGTTCTATGAAAAATCTGCTTGATTCACTTAAAGCAAACGGAAAAAACCGGATTGCAATTTACGGAGTAAACACAAATTCGATTTCCGACATCGGAAGGGTTGACGGTCTTTTTTCGTGGAAAGACGATTATTTTGATACTATGCAGGTCTTTGTAAATGACGGTTCGCTCGAAAAATGCTACAAAAATTTTGAAAAAAGACTTAATGACTTTGATGCTGTTATCTGTGCCAATGACTTTGCGGCAGTTTCACTTGTAAAAAGGCT
>JAZUHA010000063.1:0-4014 GCA_045641485.1 Acutalibacteraceae bacterium | reverse complement strand
GTTAAAATGCCGTTCTCGTCGTAAGTCGGCGGAACTATATCTTTTGTAATGATGATTTTTTTAAATGAATCTTCAAATAAGAGAAAGGTCATCGGCAGAATCAAATGCAAATCTTATAATATGATTCTTCTTTAATTCCTTATATAAGAACGAAAAATGCAAAAATATGCATTTTTCGTTCCTAAAATACTTTTTTTACTTTTTACGCAAATGAAGTAAATCTTATTTTAAAACCGTCATCTTCAACACTTACAACTTTTGCAAAAACTTTTTTGTCAAGTTCCATACAAATGTTATCATATACAGAAAGCGGAAAATCGGTTTTTATGAGCGCTTCTTTTTCCGACTTTGCAATAATCATACCGGGATTTTTATCATCCGATGTATGTTTACCGTCGATTGTATAAAAAACAAACGGAACAGGAGAGTCGAGTGTAGTGAGCGGCTCAAATTTTCTTTTGCAGGAGGTGTTGTACGGAGCACCTATGCCGGAAATAACGGAAAGTGTAATAGGTGCATCAACACCTTTAGGTTTAACATCAAATTCGCTTTCGATATCAAGTTGCGGTTTTATCTGTGATTTTGTTGTGGGTGAAATAATAATCTGACCGCCGGTAGTATAACTTTCTATTCTGCCGCAAAGGTTAACGTTGCTTCCGCAAACGCCGTATTTTGTCCGCTTTTCACTGCCTATGTTACCTACAATAACATCGCCGGTGTTAACACCTATGCCCATCTCAAGAATGGGGTAGTTGTTGCTTTTGTTCCATTCGTTGATTTCAACCATTTTCATCTGCATTTCAACAGCCGCCGCAACCGCCTGCTCTGCGCTGATGCTCGAGGCAACCGGTGCGCCGAATATAGCCATAATGCCGTCTCCGATAAATTCAATTATCGTGCCGTTATGGTTCTGTATTATTTCGGTCATTTCACCGAGATAGTGGTTAAGAAGTGAAACAAGGTCTTGCGGGCTCATTTTTTCGCACATGGCGGTAAAGCCCCTGAGATCGCTCATAAGAATGGTAAGTTCCTGCTTCTTACCGCCCATGGAAAGTCCGTCGGGTGTTTCAAGCAGTTGTCTTACGATTTCATCCGAAAGAAATCTGCCGAATGTTTCGCTTAAGAATTTGTTGCGGAGTTCAAGTTGTTCGTTAAGAGAAGTGATTTTTTTCATGGCTTTAATTGCATCTCTTAATTCGTAAAGTTCGCTGATATCGCTTATCACGACGATAACTGCAACTCTTTTGTCTCCGTCAAGTAAATATGAAGTGGTTATTGATAAATTTTTTGTTTCATCACCGGTATAATAATCCACAATGTTGTTGTGAGATACGCCGATATCATAAACCGCATCAAGAACAGCCTGATTAAAACTGTCGTTTTCCTCGTATTCAAAAAATACTGCGGCAAACGGTTTTCCGACAACTTCGTTTGAGTCCTTGCAAAGTATTTTTGAGGCGGCTGTATTCATATCGTCTATTTTACCGTCAAGACCTATTATCATAAGTCCCTCGGACATATCCCGTATAACACTTTGCCTTATAAAATCAATATCAGAGTTCACAAGACAGCACCTCCGAGAAATTATTTTCAATTAAATAATTCAAAGATTTTTCCACATTTTTTATGTTGCCTACTTCTAAAGTGACGGGAGTATTTTTCGGAAGATATTTAATAAGACTGCGTGTTTTTTCCCAATCTACCGTTCCGTCACCTATGGATAAATGGTCGTCATATATTCCCTTGTTATCGGAAAGATGAATATATCCCGTTCTGTCACCCAAAGCATCAAACCATTCTTCCTGCGATGCACTTGAATAGTTTATATGACCTATATCGAGGCAAATGCCTACATTTTTGTATTTAACTACATCAATCAGCCTTTTTATGGGCTCCGGATTGATATCTATGCTGTTTTCTATAAAAATATTGAGATTACTGTATTTTTCTGCAAGGTAGCAGTAAAATTCGGCACACTTATCTACCCAGCCTTCTAAATATCCGCCACGCAAAAACGGGAAACAGGTTGAATGGTAGACTACATTTTCAGCACCGCAATCAAGTGCCTTAATACAGCTTTCTTCATATTTTTTCTTTGAATATTCCCGCAGTTCGGAATCTCCGCTGCCGGGATTTACATCCATAAAAGCACCGTGAAATGATTTTGTATAACCGCAGTTTTTATACCAGTTATATTTTTCATCGGAAACATTATCAAAAGAAAGTTCCAATGCTTCAAAAAAAAGTCCTCGTTTTTTCGCGAGGACTTCAAAATCAATCCGGTCTGAAAAGAAGGGTTGAATTTGTAACATTTTATCTCTTGCCTACCAAAGCGATTTTTTTGAGTTTGCCCAAAAGTTCTTTGCTTACCTTTTCACCGTTTTCTTCGCATTTGCAATACTCGGAAATGCAGTTGCAGGCATCAACATACTCTGTTGTAAGAGCTCTGATACGACCGCTTGTGTTTTTGATTATGCTGAGAACTTTTGCGGGTTTGTCTTTGAAATACTCGTTAAATTCGTCGGCTTCGATTATATTGAGTTTTGTATCTTTCTTTGCAACAGCGGTAGCTGAGCGGGGAAGATTTTCGATTAAACCCATTTCACCGAAAGAAGCGCCTGCTTCAAGAACTACAAGTTCTTTCTCGTCTACGGTATCGTAACCTGCAACGATGGCAACTGCACCGGAAACTATATCATACATACAGGTCTCAAGAGTATTCTCTGCAAAAATTACCTGTCCTTTGCTGAAATTTTCTGTTTTCATTGCTTTATCCTCCTATTATATCAGAAATAAATGTAGTTGTAGTTGCCCTGCATATAGGGATAGCCGTATGCTTCATATACAAACTCGGAATAACGGGCATAGAAAGAAACGATTTTTTTGATCTTGCCGATAAATGTTTTATCGTTTTTCTTTCCTTCTGCTTCAACATACTCTGTAATTGTAGCGCAAGTATCGATATAATCCTTTGAAAGTTCACGAAGACGTGTGCAAAGGCTCTGGAAAATATCAATAACCTTATGGGTATTTTCCGTGAGATACTCATCAAATTCGCCGCCTTTAATTACAGATGTTTCTGTGTCTTCAAGAGCAACAGCGGTTGCGGAACGGGGGAGAGCGTCAACAACAGCCATTTCACCGAAATAACGACCTGCTGTAAGCTCTGTAAGAAGAGTTTCGTTTGCTTCGCCGTAATTTGCGTAAATGCCTACTTTGCCGCTGATGATGTCGTACATGGCGATTTCCCATGCACCTTCCTTAAATATCACTGAACCTTTTGTGAAAAACTTTTTTTCAGCCATTTTTCGCATTCTCCTTTTAAAGAAAATTAAATCAGTTCGCCTTATGCTAAACTTTAAATCATTGTATCATACTTTTTTTACCATTTCAAGTAAAAATTATAAATTCGTTGTTATAAATTTCAGTAAGTTAAAGCGTTAAAGTATAAAATCATCTTGTTACATTTTTTCGATTGTGATATAATGGCACTGTCTTTTAATATTTGAAAAATCCCGAAAGGAAAAATAAAATGGAATACCGAATTGAACACGATACAATGGGAGAAGTAAAAGTTCCCTCCGAAAAACTCTGGGGAGCGCAGACTCAAAGAAGTTTTAATAATTTCAAAATCGGCAAAGAAACTATGCCCTGTGAAATAATCGAAAGTTTTGCATATCTTAAAAAAGCCTGTGCACTCGCTAATTACGACTTCGGTAAATTAAGTGAAGAAAAAGTAAAACTTATTACAGATGCCACTGACGAAATTATTGCGGGGAAACTTGACGGCAATTTTCCGCTTGTTGTGTGGCAGACGGGAAGCGGCACGCAGACCAATATGAATGTAAATGAAGTTATTGCAAATCGGGGTAACCGTGTTGCCGAAAAGAAAGTGCTTCACCCGAATGATGATGTAAACGCTTCGCAAAGTTCCAACGATACATTCCCCACTGCCATGCACATTGCGGCAGTATGCACCATTGAGAAAAAACTTCTTCCGTCACTCTTAAAACT
>JAZUHA010000062.1:0-3101 GCA_045641485.1 Acutalibacteraceae bacterium | reverse complement strand
AACATCACCGTATTTGCTGAATTTATCAAGACCTGTCATATCCGCAGTAACATTTGAAGACTTAAAGTAACGAACCTGTGTAAGTTCATCCGTAAGTCTGTTTACCGTTGCGGTAATCGTGCAACCGCTGTAGTTAACGCCGTATCCGTTAAGTTTAAGATAAGCGGATGTTTTTGCGAATTCTTCGGAATTGAGGATATCTTCTTTATCACGAAGGTCAAATACCTTTGAAAGTACTTCTTTACCTTCTTCCTCTGTAAGGTCATTAAAAGCTATTGTAATATAGTAATTATCGCCCACTTCTTTCATTGTAGCGTAATCTATATCATCATCTGAAAGCGTTGAAGCCCATGACTCGCCTTTTACAAAAAGAACATCGGAATTTTCGTCACCGAAAGCAACACTGCCGCTTGATTTTTTGATTTTTTCAAGTATAAGATCCTTTACGGTAGAAGCGGAATCGTTGAGTGCTTTAAGAGAAGAATCAACTTCTTCCTTATCCTCCTCGCCTTTTTTGGTAATGCGGATACTGCTGTTCGGAACATTCTTTTCAATATTATAAGAAATTGCCGGTTTCTCGGTTTTAACGGAATTAAGTATTGAATTAAAGTATGTAAGAACTTCCTCACTGCTTGTTTTTACCGGCGTTACACTTTCGGTATAATTATACTCCGTGGTGCTTTCAACCTCTTCTTCGGGGGAATCTCCGGAAGAACAGGAAGCAAAACTTACCGCAAGAGAGCCTACAAGCAAAAGTGATGCCGTAACAGAAATAAACTTTTTCATAAAGGTTTTACCCCTTTCAACGCATATTTACCGATATATTATAACACAATCAAACAATATAAAAAAGTATATTTTGCCAAAAAAATATATTTGTACAACAGCACAAAAGAACCGAACACAATTTGTTGAAAATGACGGTAATATAATATAGTTTGACAGACAAACGACAATATTGTATAATATTCCGGTGAAAAGGGGTATAAAAATGAAACAAAAAACAACCAAAGAAAGAAAAGCGTTTCTTTTTCTTTGCATTTCTTTATCTGTAATTGTACTTTTTGTTTTTTGTGTTTGTCTTATTATAGGTAACAGAAACAAAAAAATAAAAGCGGAAAATACCGTAACTTCAACCGTTACCGAAAGTTCTGTTAAAACTGCGGAAAAAGACAGTAAAAAATCGAAAAAAACGAAAACAGCAAAAACAAAATCAAATAAAAAAAACTCACAAAAAGAAACTACGGTAAAGCCCGAAAGCAAGGGTACATTTGAAAATCCGCTTACTATTACAATCGACAGTGAAAAGTGGTATCTTACACTCGTTAATTCAAATTACAGAATACCCGATGATTATTCACCCGAACTTGTAAATGTTTGCGGTACCGAAGAAAGACTTGAAAAGCGTGTGGCGAAAGCTTATGAAGAAATGTTTGAAGCCGCCGCAAAAGAGGATGTATATCTTACACCCTGCTCCGGTTACAGGTCTTACGATTTGCAAAAAAGTAACTATGAAAACGAAACGACCTATTACGAAAATCTCGGCTATTCGCACAAAGAAGCATTGAAAAAAGCGGCAACTGTCATTATGCCGCCCGGCTCTTCCGAACACAACCTCGGTTTTGCCATGGATATTGTTTGCGTTGAGGAATGGTTCGAGGACACAGATGAATACACCTGGCTTAACGAACACGCCGCAGATTACGGATTTATTTTAAGATATCCGGAAGACAAAACGGATATTACAAAAGTCATTTACGAGCCGTGGCACTGGCGTTATGTAGGCACGGAATACGCAAAGAAAATTAAAGCAAGCGGAAAATGTATGGAAGAATATTTCGGAGTTTATTGATATGACGGGAATTAAAGTTACAAAAGCACACGGAGATTATGACGAGGGTACAAGCAAGTTTTTCGGCTCGCCGACCTGCCCGGAAGAATGGCTTGAGAACGGATTTATCGGAGATGATGACTTTTTCTTTTGCCAACTGAAAATAAGTGAATTTAAAACATTTGATATAGACGGCTTGTTGCCGCAAAACGGTTTTATTTATTTCTTTTTAAAAGAAGAAAACGGGAAATACATACCGAATGTACGCTATACACCGTCTTCTCCCGAAACGCTTATCGAAGATTTTAATACCGGGTTTGACTTTTTGGGGGACACCGAAACAGAATATTCAATAGATTTTTTTGAAACGGAAGACACTGACGGCTCTTTTATTTTAAAAAAAGAAAACGACAATGTAATTCTTTTGAAATATGACCCTCTTGACGACAATATGCCGTCATTTTTAAGCGAAACGGAGAAAACAGGCATTTTCAGAATAAAGGAAAGCGACTTGAAAAAACTTGAGTTCTCTGATGTTACATTCGATATTGAATAAAGCCTTTAATTGATAATTTCCGGCTGCCGATTCAGTGAGGAATCAGGAGTAAGGAGTGAGGAATTTCGGGGCTTCGCCGAATCAGTTTTCAGTTTTCAGATTTCAGTTTTCAGCCTGAATAACCGTTAGTTTGTTCTCCGATATTTACCCTTTTTTCAGAGTGGAGTGTGGAGAGTGAAGAGTGGAGTTTCGGGGCTTCGCCGATTATATATTACATTACGGTTGACCGTTACTTTATTCTCCGATATTTACCCTTTTTCAGATAACAGATAATAGATAATAGATAAAAGATAATTTCGTGGAACGGCAAGCCGTTCCGATTTATAACCGTTTATGTATATAAATAAGATTATATGTTCATTTTGAGGTTATTGCTGACTTTTTGCTTAAGTATGTTATAAAAAATCAACCGATTTATTATTCTTTGCTTTTAAAGAACGATAAATCGGTTTATTAAATTTATTTAATTGTAATGAAAAATAAAATATGAAAGTGTGAACTAACAGTTATTCACAATGTGATATAATTCGGCGAAGCCCCGAAATCCCTCACTCCTGATTCCTAATTCCTCACTGAAAAAAGGTCAATACCGGACAATAAACTGCCGGTTATTCAGTCTGAAAACTGAAATCTGAAAACTGAAAACTGATATTACTTCGTACCGAAAATACGGTCGCCTGCATCACCGAGACCGGGAACGATATAGCAGTTTTC
>JAZUHA010000061.1:0-5983 GCA_045641485.1 Acutalibacteraceae bacterium | reverse complement strand
TATCAACTTGCCGCTCAGGAACTCCAAAAAGAACTTTACGGTACTTCCAATATTGTACTTACAGACGGCAGAAGAACGCTTATTGATGTTTACGAGGGCAGAGAGGGAACAGGCTCATCTTCCGGCAGTGCAACTACCGGCGGTGAAAATGTCCGGTATTCCCCTTCAGAAAAGAAAACTTCCGAGAAAAAAACAAGCAGTAAAACTTCTGTGCCGACAACAACCGAAAAGTTCAAAAAAATACCGGCAACCACAGAGATTGTTACAACAGAAGCACCTGTTACGGAAGTTCCCGTTACAACGGAAATCGTAACTCCGACAGAAAAGGTTACGGAAAAGGAAGTACCCGAAACAACCGAACCCGTTACAGAGCCTGTTACGGAACCGGAAGTTACCGAAGAAAACATTCCCGAAGAATAAACCGGTGATATTATGATATTTAAGAACAAAACCGAAGATATTGTTAAAAGAAAAAGTTATTACGGATTTTCTAAAAATTATCCCGGAAAACTCGGCTCAAGCAGATATGTTATAGGTGAAAGCCGTGTTGTAAGAAAACGGGAGATTTTAAGAAAAATTCTTCTTGCTTTAATTATCGTGATGATTTTTCTTTTCGCATTTCTTATTACCGATATTTGCCTTAATATTTCGGAAAAACCGGTGCAGGCAAATAAAACAGAAGTTGCCGAAACGATGATTACTTAAAAAAATTTATTAAAAAAGTTTTGCGATTATCTACCGATTTTCGCAAAACTTTTTGTTTTTATTGTATTTCCTGTTCAAGATTTTCAAATAATTCGCAATTAAAGAAGTCTTTTACACTTATTTCAAGTCCGTCACAAAGTTTCTTTATGGAAATTACTCCGGGATTTTTGCTTTTTTCATTCAACATACTGTAAACGGTTGACGGAGATACTCCGGAGATATTGGCAAGTCCGTTAATTGCAATATTATGTTCATTGCAAAGTTCAATAATTCTTAATGCTATGGCTTCTTTTGTTGTCATAATCATCTTCCTACGATATATCGTAATTAAATTTTACTTAAATTTGCGATAAATCGTGTGGGATATATCGCAAATTTTTAAAACTTGTGATATAATTACGATATATCCCACGAAAGGAGTTTTATTCTTGACTTGTTCTTTTTTCGGACATCGTTTCGTATCAAAAGATATAGAGCCGGTCTTACGATCGACTCTTATAGATTTAATTAAAAATTATAATGTTAATATCTTTTATGTCGGTAATAATGGTGAATTTGATATTATGGTTAAAAAAGTGCTTAAAGAATTTTCAAAAGAATATAAAATCAGCTACACAATAGTTTTTGCGTATTTACCGACCAAAAAAGAAACTTTCATATATGATGACTATGAAAATTCAATTTATCCCGACGGGATAGAAGCGGTTCCCAAACGCTTTGCGATTGAATACAGAAATAAATGGATGATAAATCACTCAGATTATGTTGTGACTTATGTTATAAATGATATTGGTTCAGGTGCTGCCAAATTTAAAAAAATAGCAGAAAGACAGAAAAAAACCGTAATTAACCTTATAGAGAAGTAAATTATATGTTTTTTAATACCAAAGAAGTGTGTTATTTCCAATATTTAATTTTAATTTTATTGAAATGACCGCAAAAAACAACCGGGAGACCATAAAGATTTCTCGGTTGTTGTTTTTTTATAAAGTCTGTTTACTTCACCGTAACAAAAATACCCTCACCGGTTTCGAGTGTTATATTGAGTATGTCGCCTGTAACGGTTGTTTCAACGCCTTTTCTGTAATATGTTATTTCCTCGACACCGGGAAAGGTCAGTTTTACCGGGGCGTTAAGTTTGGTATTCGGCTCCCACATATTAACTACGGAATATGCTTTTCCGTCTCCGTCTTTTTCAGTAAATGCACCGATTAAAACGGGGCTTAAAGTTTCCGTTTCGGGTTTATATTTATCGTCAAGGGTAATTAATGTATGGGTAAGATTACCTGCCGCCAAGATGCCGTTTTCAAGGTATGCACCTTTATGCTCGTATTTGCCGTAAATATCGGCGAAAGCCGAAAGTTCTTTATCTGCTTTCTGAACGGCATAATATGTGTCTGTGCGGTTGCCGTTTGAATCTATTAAATGAGAATCGGTGTTCCACCAGCCGCCGTTGTAGCAGGCGTGGATAATTGCCTTTGCACCGAATGCAAGAGAAGTATATGCCTGCCAGCGGATATCTTCGGGAGTATCGCAGAATCTTTTGCCCGATTCTGTATTTGTTTGTCCGGTTGCCTGAGTAATAACCCAAAGGTCACGGTTTGTTTTACGGCATGCTTCGGAAAGAATATCGAGATTGCGAAGCCAGAGGTTGTATGTACTTAAAGTTACCGTTCCGTCCTTTTTAACCTGTCTGTCAAGCGGATAAATATCAACACAGATATAATCGGTGTCTATTGTGTTTATGTAATCGGAAACATGCTGTTTGTATGAATTTATTCTTTCGTTCATATCATCGTGACGCCAAAAAACAGAAGCGGCTGTTTCGTCAAGAGTGCAGGTATTTCCGAGTTGTTCGTCATTTGCATAAATCGGGAAAAGATTTACAAAAGGAAGTTTGCCGTTTACATTATTGTAATACGAATTACACGCTTTTGATATATACGGGAATACTGATGCGGTAGGCTCGTCTATAAGATTATCGCCCCAGAGAGACGGGTGTGTATAGTTATAAGAATCGTTTGTTATCAGCGACCATTTACCGAATGTTTCTTCAGAAGCACTCCAATATACATAAGGAGCGTTTTTTGTGTAGCCGGTTGCTATAACACCGAGACCGTATCTGTCGCACAAAGTAAGAAGTTTCTCATTTCCGTTTGCAATAACAAAATCAAGACCGGCTTCTTTTGCGTATTTTACAGCCTCTTCGGTTTTGTTTTTTTCGTTGATGTTGTAGCCGCCTATAAGAAGTCTGTCATTGTCAAAGCAATAATTTCTTCTTGTGGCTTTTATGGGTGTACCGTCGGTAAAACCGATTACCGAGCCTGCCGTTGTACCGCTCAAAACAGTTACAAGTGCAAGTACAAGTGCTGCGATTTTTTGAAAAATTCCGAGAAAAGACATAAAATTACCTCCGTTTATTATTTTTAAAAGACTAAATATTGCTGTTTGCAAAAAGTCTTTCGATTTCCTTTTTTAACCATTTGTGACATTCAAGACTGAGTGTCGGGTCTTTTTCGATTATTTCTTTTGCCACTTTTTGTGCTTCGTATAAAGTTCTGGTGTCGGTCATAAGGTTTGCTATGTGCATATCGGGAAGTCCGTGCTGTCTGCTTCCGAAAAAGTCTCCGGGTCCCCGTAACTCTAAGTCTTTTTCGGCAATTTTAAATCCGTCTGTTGTATCGCAGAGGATTTTAAAGCGCTCCGCAGATTCTTCGTTTTCGGCATCGGAAAGAAGCACGCAGGTGCTTTCGCTTTCGCCTCTGCCTATTCTTCCTCTTAACTGATGAAGTTGAGAAAGCCCGAATCTTTCCGCATTTTCTATAACCATAACCGTTGCATTCGGTACATCTACGCCTACTTCTATGACAACCGTGGAAATAAGAAGCTGTATATCACCGTTATAAAAGCGTTTCATAATCTCGTCTTTTTCTTTCGGTTTCATATCGCCGTGAAGAAGACCGAGTGTATAGTCTGTAAACTCCGAACTTTTAAGTTCGTTATAATAATCAGTTGCGGGAACAAGGTCGCCGGAGTTTTCGCCCTCCTCAATAAGAGGACAGACGATATAACACTGATGACCGGCATCCATTGTCTTTTTTAAAAAGTTAAAAAGTCTTTTGCGGTAAGAGGAATTTACCCGGTAAGTTTTAACGGGCTGTCTGCCTTTGGGCAGTTCGTCTATAACGGAAACATCAAGGTCACCGTAAATAATCATGGCAAGCGTTCTCGGTATGGGTGTTGCCGACATAACAAGAATATCCAGATTACTTCCTTTTGAACTTAAAGCCGCTCTTTGCGCCACTCCGAAACGGTGCTGTTCGTCTGTTATTACAAGTGTGAGGTTTGAAAAAACAACATCTTTCTGTATAACGGCATGAGTTCCGACAACCACCTGACATTCGCCGCTTTGTATTTTTTCATATATTTCTCTTTTCTTTTTTGATGTTAGCGAGCCCGTCAGAAGTTCAACATTAAGCCTTCCTTTGAAAAACGAAGTAAGCGTTTTATAATGCTGTGCGGCAAGAACTTCCGTGGGAGCCATAAGCACACTTTGTCCGCCGTTTGCCGCGGCAGTATATATAAGTGCGGCGGCAACCGCCGTTTTGCCGGAACCTACATCACCCTGAAGAAGTCTGTTCATCGGTTTTTCGGACATCATATCGGAAATTGCTTCCGATACCGCATTTTTTTGAGCATTTGTAGGAGTAAACGGCAGAAGTTTATAAAATGACTCGCTGAAATCGTGTTCTGCCGGTTTTTTGACCTTTTTATTAACAGAGGAACGTTCCGTTAAAAGTCCGAGTTGAAGAACGAGGAGTTCCTCAAAAATGAGACGCCGTCTTGCTTTGTATAATTTTTCAAAATCTTCGGGAAAATGAATATTTCTTAACGCCTCCTCTTCTGTAGGCAGGCGGTATTTTTTTATTAACTCCGCAGGCAGAATTTCGGGAATATTTCCTTTTATTTCTCTTAAAGCCGTTTCCGTGATTTTTTCGATTGTTTTTGAATTGAGTTTTGCCGTTGCACAGTAAACGGGGCGTATTCTTTGTTTTTCCGGTGCTTTTTCCGTCCTCGGAGCAATCATCTGTGTGCCTCCGTTTTTATCACGGGTGAGTTTACCGAAAAACAGATATTCTTCGTTTTCTTTAAGAGTATTTTTAATATATTTATTGTTAAAAAACACAAGTTGAATGTATCCCGTGCCGTCGCTTATAATTGTTTTTGAAATAAGCATATTTCCCTTTACACGTGCTTCCGTTACGGGATTTAAAACAAACGCTTTTAAACAGACGGGCTTTGAAATTTCCGCACTGTTAATCGGTGTTGTTTTACTCCAGTCCTCGTAAGTTTTGGGATAAAAACGCAAAAGAGAGCCGACAGAGAAAACGCCGAGCTTCATAAAAGCCTTTGCACGTTCTTCTCCGACTCCCTTTAAATATTGAATTCTTGTATTATATTCTACCATAACAAAAAATCAATACATAAAAACCGTATTACTCGGTTACAACGCCTTTTTTGAGTATTACATTTGCATAAAGCGCCATTTCGCTTGTTGCTATAACGGCATAAGCCTTTTTTGTTCTGTCATAAAATGCAAATCTTTCGATTTCGCTCATTTTTGTTTCGCCGTTGTTTTTGTTTACTATTTCCTGATACTCTTTCCATATTGTCGGAGTGGGGTCACCTTTTGTTGTCTGCATAAGCATAACGGGGCTGTCTACATAAGTATCAAGCGGAATAAGTTTTAAAATGGCGTCAAGAAGTTCGGGTACATTGTGACCGTCGCATCTTATAAGTCTTTGTGCATTTGAGGCAGCGGGAAAATTGCCGTCGCCTATTACGATTTCGTCACCGTGTCCCATTTCGTCAAGAATTTTTAAAAGTTCGGGTGTAATGATGTTCGGGATTCCTTTAAGCATAATAATTACTTCCTTTATATAAATTATTTTTTTATCTGTCTTATGTCTGCGCCGATAAAATTAAGAACTTCAAACGAATTAAGACGGGAAACAACTCTGTCACCGTAGCGGTCATTTAATTCGTCTAATGTCATATTTGTGCATATTATCATCGGTTTACCCGACAAAACGGCGTTGTTTATTATTTCAAATACCGTTGTTTTTGCAAAAGCATTGTCAAACTCCGTGCCGAAGTCGTCAAGAATAATGCAGTCACTGTCGGTTATTTCATCTTCGGCAGAACCCGTATTTTTTGAAAAACGCTCTTTTTCAAGGCTCTTTATGACAGACGGCATACTGCCGTAAAAAACATTGTA
>JAZUHA010000060.1:0-2599 GCA_045641485.1 Acutalibacteraceae bacterium | reverse complement strand
CTTCACGCAGCTATGTCCGTTTCCGTTTACGGTACACTTGCGCACGAAACGAAAAAACGTTCTTTTATCGCACTTGGCATTTTGCTACCGTTCTTTATAGGTCTTTCACGTGTATACCTCGGCGTTCACTACCCCACAGATGTTTTGCTGGGTTGGGTTATCGGCCTGGTTCTTGTGTTTGTTCTTAACGGCGTTGAACACAAATTCGACTATAAAATCGGATTTTCAGCCGTGCTTATTGTCGGCTTAGCAGGATTTTTCTTCTGCCGTGACAATGAATTCTTCTCATCCTTCGGAATAACATTAGGTTTGCTTCTGGGCTTCATGTATGAAGAAAAATATGTCAACTTTGAAAAATCCGCAAAATGGTGGAGCTATATTGTGCGCCCCGTTTTAGGTGTTCTGATTTTTGCGGTTGTGAGAGTTATACTTAAAATACCGGCAAAAGCCATAAGCGCAGAATGGTTATCTTTCACATTCCAATTTGTAAGATATACCGTTGCAACATTTGTTATTATCGGGCCGTATCCGCATCTGTTTAAAAAGCTGAAAATATAACATTGTTACATAAAAAATAAATGTATGCTGAAAAAACCGCAATCTCACGAAAAAGTGGGAAAGCGGTTTTTTACATTTACTTTCGAAAATCAAATCATAACTTTATATTTTGATGACCGGCTGATAAGGGTTCGATAAAACAGCCAAATTCACGTCACGATAAATTTTTCTCTGCTTTAAATAAATAATCCCTTTATCAATTCAACTATTATTCGGAACCAGCGCAATATCTGCAAAGTGATGTTATAAATCAAAACGCACACTTCGGATTTGCCGGAAAGCACTCTTTCAAGCTTAACTGTTTCTTCGAATGAAAGACCGATATCCGAAAGATATTCTTCCGCTTCCTTTACAAGGTCGGCTTCCTGCACATCAGCACCGAATAAATCGGTCAGGCTCTTTTTGAGATTTCCGTTTAAAATAATTTTGTATGCAGGGTCGCTTTCTTTAAGACCGTAATAGTTGCGGTACGATGTCATATAATCCGCCGCAATCTCATCAAAAGAAGCACCCATAAGACATTCGGTGATTGCGATAAACATACCCGAGCGTTCTTTGCCCTCCCGGCAGTGGACAAGAAATTTCCCGTCGGGATTTGCTATAATATAGCGGAAGCACTCGGCAAATTTTACTTTGTTTTCATCGGCGGCAGGGTTCATGCTTGCTTCAACGGCAATATGGCTTACGGTTTGATAGTAGCTTTCCGCATAACCGGGATATGTTTTAAGCGTTTCTTCGGTATCGCCGAGATTTATAAAGTGAGTTATCCCGTTTTCACGGCATACGTTATCGGCGTATACATTTCGGTTTATTGCGGGGTCAACGGGTGATGATGAACGGTAAAGCACACCGTCGGCAATATTTCCCGCCGTAACCATGCGGAAGTTTGCAAATTGAGCATCCGAAAGCTCACTGTAATTATCACGCTCATTAGTAAAGACAAGATTTCTGACGGTGAATTCTTCAAGGTATCCCGCTTTTTCTTTCAGTTTAACGGTGAATACGGTTTCCTTTGAAAAGCCGTTCTCATATTCCCACACAAATGATTTATCGGGGAAGACGGTTTTCTTTGCTATTCCGTAGGTTTCGGCAAAATTGCCGGAATTTATTGCAAGCTCCGTTTCCTCCGTTTCACCCGAGGTTTGACAGAACAGACCGGCATTTCCCGAATCAACATCGGAGAAAGACACACATAAAGGTACATCGAGAGTTACATCTCCGAATGAAACGGTGACAATATCGCCAAGCTCAAAATGCTCAAACAAAGCAGCGTGCGGAAGATTTATTTTCACATTTCCGTATTTGGATATTTCGTTAATACCGTTTGCCGTGACAAAATCTCCGGCGAAGGAAAAAACGGGTATTATGCTAATAATCATAACCGCCGCAACGATAACGCTGATGATTTTTTTCATAAAGAGTCCCCTTTTCTTTAATTTTACAGGCAGTAAGTATGCGTTAATTATACGGTTGCCTGATTTTGTTTGTTAGTTTTTTCTGTGTTTTTCAGTGCGTCCGTAAGGGAACGGACGGTGTTTAAATTCCCGTTTTCTTTTCGGACACTGTGAGTCTCATTATAGCGAACAATATAACCCGTGTCAAACGAAATATCAAAGATGTTTCATATTACACAGCGGTATAATGCTTTTTATGACATATCACCCGTGATAAGCATACCGCAAAGAAATATATCTCCCGTTTCGGGAGGAGTAATATTTCCGACGCTGATTTTTGAGTGAATACGGTATCGGCGAGCGAAGCGGACAGCATAACTGATTTCTTGATTTTCCGGTCGGCATCTGTTATACTGACAGTATCCTTGGTGACAAATCAAAATCCGGAGAGAAAAATATGATAAAAACGAAAAGATTAAAAATCTATCCTGCCTCTGAAGAACAGATGCAGACATTCATTGCCGCACAATCAATCGACGTTTTGAAAGCGGCATACACGGAAATGCTGAATGGCTGTCTGGCACATCCGAGTCAATGGGAGTGGTATGCCATTTGGATGATTGAACTTAATGACGGCACTCATATAG
>JAZUHA010000059.1:0-3206 GCA_045641485.1 Acutalibacteraceae bacterium | reverse complement strand
CTCTTAATTTTTCTTTTCTTTCCTTTTTTGCTGCCCTTACTTCAGGACTGTCTTTGTACTTTGGCATAATTTTAACCTCCAAAATGATATTTCTATTCTATACCATTTCGGAGGTTTACACAAGATTTAAGAAAGACTCCTGTTTCGTAAAGATTTTATTTTTTCTCGGATTTTAGTTTTGCTTCCATATCAGCAAAATCAAGACCGTATCGTCATTAATTTTCATCTGTGCTTCCTCCGGTTAAAATAAAATATTACTATCGTTAATATGATATGCAAATTAAAAATAATCAATATTTATCAGAATAATCTGTTTCTTCTGATGCCCATTTTTCAAACGGATCATCGGGATCATACTCTTGTAACTCTCGGTTTACTTCTTCCATAGAATGATACGGGCAGTCGGTTTCATAATCATCCCATCCCTCGGTATGCCATATATTATCAAAAGCATCCTCTATATACTGCCCATTTAACAGATATCCGACATATTCCTCAAATGCGTCATCACCGTATTCATCTGTCGCATTATCCAAATAATACGCAACGGCTTTTTTGCAGAATCGTGCATCAAAATCTTCATAGGCGCACATTTCTATAAGTTTCGGCTCAAGTTTGGTAATATTGTTATCATCCAAAGCGTGTAATTTATCGATCAAGTGGTATATGGCATAAATTGAAGACACCCCCACTTTAAAATATGCAAAGCGGATTTCCGGATCATTGGCATCTCTTTTTACTATTTCATCATAATATTCTTCACGAGTAAGGTGTGGAATCTCTTCCTCTTCCGGTGCAAACTGATAATCTTCGGGTAATCCAAAAAAATCTTTCAGTTCCCGTTCGTCCTTTTCTTCATCTTCTTTGGTGTATTCGTTATATTCGTATTCATCAACAAAGCGGAAAGTATCTTTTAGCGGTAATTTATATGTCTGATGAATATCGTAAGCGATCCCACTTTGCAGTTCGTCAAAACTGTACAACTCCTGAAGCTCGATTGCTTCTTTGACTTCTTCGTATTTCTCTCGTGCCAATCCGAATACAGTGTCACTGGATAGAAAACTCACATTTTTTTCTTTTGTTCTTTCTGTTACTTCAATTTGAGAAGATCCTTTCCATGTTACTCTCGCTGAAAGGAGTGAATAGTCTTTTTTAGCACACGCCTCCGTTGGCGTCATTCCAAATGTTTTTTTGAATTTCTTACAAAATGTTGGTTGGTCATTCACCCCTGATATTCGAATAGCATCTTGTATCGATTCTTTTGCTTTTTTATCACTATTGAGCAGACATTCATAAGACGCATTCATTATTCGATCATCTATGTATTGAAACAGAGTTTTTCCTGCAAAAAATAGAATTACAGTACTCAAGTCCCTTTGTGAAATAGCATTTTCTTTTGCAATTTTTTCGGCTATTTCGTTAGAGGACTTGTTTTCTTTTATTTCCGAATCAATTAGTGCTGTAATTCTGTCAAACTTTTCATGGACTGTCATGTGCAATATCTCCCCAATTTTATTGTCTTAATTATAGCACAAAACGAAGAAAAAATCAATTTTTCAAAAAATGTTTCTAACGGTCATTGTCAAAACCTGCGCACAGAAAAACAATACTTTTCTTTTGAAAAAAGATAAAATGAAGTCACAAAAAGAAAATGTGAGGAACGCCTTGTATACCCCTTTGCGTTAATGCTTGTACACTGTTGTCACTTATATAACGGAAACAAGCCGTTGAGCGTGTTGTCACTTATTTAGTGAACAAAGGTTGGTGTGTGACAGTTTAGTAGTGTACGGAACGCGAAAGCCGACCGACCCGACCACCCCCGCAAAGCCGCTTATAGAGCGACAGGGAGAGCGGAACGGAACGCAAAGCCGACCGACCCGCCACCCCCGCAAAGCCACTTTAAGGGCGACAGGAGAAGCACCACCCTTTACGGTATACGGGTGTGGAAAACAACTTACGGTTAGCACAAAGGGTACACCCTTTGCGGTAATAAATAAATAAAAAACAAAGGAGAACAAAAAGATGGCACTGGCAAAGCACGCAGAAGAAATTCAAGAGAAAATTTATGAAAGGATGGCAATGAGCGAGTACATATTCACACAAGAACACGAACCACAGCAAAGCACAGTGAGAACAACAACCGTACAAAACAGGCAAAAGGAAAAAGACGATGCTTTTCGGTCGATGTTTGCCGGTGAAAGCTGTTTCTTTTGGTAAAGGAGGCGAAAGCGATGAAAGAAAAAATATTTTGGATTACGCTGTTTATTCTGACGGCGGCTTGTCCGCCACTGGCTCTGCTACTGTTTATTCTTGTACTGATTTTTGCAAAATGAGAGGAGAAAAAAGATGAGAAACGAATTCCACGAAAACGATTACGAATACGACGGTGCGGTTGATGCTTTGCTTGCCTTTTTAGACCTTCTGCCGAAAGACACGGTTAAAATGATCAACTTTGACCGCTATAAAACCATGATGCAAACCGCCGCAGAACTGAAAGACATTCTTTGTGAAAATCACGGGGAAGGACAACTTGACATTGATATTTGCGAGATGTTCAATATGGGTTCGATCACGGCGCAGCTTTCCGACCTGACCGTCTGCAATATACCGCAGTTTACCGAGATGATTTCCAAAGCCGACAACTTTGAAATCTATCCGAGAACCGACGGAACGATTCAATTTAACATTACCTTTCAGTCGGTGCTGAAAGCGATATAACGGAGGACAAAGACATGAAAGATAAGGTAATTCGCTGCCAGGACTGCTGCAACAATTTTGTTTTTACCGTGAAACAGCAAGAAAGTTATGCAGAAAGGGGCTGGACGGCTCCGATCCGTTGCCCGAGTTGCCGAGCAAGGAAGAAAGAAATTTGGCAAACCAACGAAGAATACAAGAAATTGATGGCAGGCGTTCCGGTACAACTGCACAGCCGTCAAGGACGGGGATTTTTCAAAAAACTCGGAAAATAAGCGAAAAGTACTACAAAACGGACAGAAAAGATGATAAAATATAAGTGAAAGATCGAAAGGGGTATTTTTATGGCAAAAGACGAAAAGGGATTTTTCGATTGGTTAGTAGAAGACATTTGCAATACCATTGAAATCAAAGGTGCTGTAGAAGCCACCCGTGACGAAAACGGCAAGGTGGACAAATGGGCAGCAACACGTCTTGCTATGGCACTCGGTCACACATCTGACCACGAAATG
>JAZUHA010000058.1:0-3123 GCA_045641485.1 Acutalibacteraceae bacterium | reverse complement strand
TTTTAAGAAAATCACTTAAAAACCTATGAAATGGGCAATGCTTCGCAATTAAAATTGCCCATTTCTGCGGCTATTTATACTTTATTTCACGAAACCCGCAGTAAATGCGTGTTTCTGTAATATAATTCTTAAAACATATACTCTACCATTTCAGATCCTTTATCAGTACATAATAGTATGCCCACAGGCGGATTATCACCATCTGCCATTTCATTTTTCTTATAATAACCGACATAGGAATTCAATTGACCCAAATCTTCATGTTTAAATTCATCATTTTTCAATTCAATAATTACGCTACAGTGCAATAGTCTGTTATAAAACACTAATCATTTTCATTATATTCTATTGTTTCCGTTGTATACTTTCGTCCCATGTCATGACGTTTCTTTCGATTTTCCACGCTGTCAAAAACAATGGACATATCGTAATCATCCGGATACAGTTGTGCTGCCTTGACATGCAATTTTACGCGCTTGTGGTTAATCCATATTTTGCGACCTGCAATCTGAACCCGTAATACTCCTTTTTCATTTACTTCTTCACATACTATGCCGATCTTTTCATCCGGTAAAACATAAACACTGTCACCGATTTGAAACTTGCCCGAAACCGAAATGTTTTTGCTGACGTTTTTGATTCTTTTAATCCTATTGCCGGCGCATGTTTTTTCAAGTTCTTTATTGTTAAAATTATAAGAACTTACCGCATTCTCTCCGTAAGCTGCCGAAACTGCGATATTTAACATTTCCTTTGGCATACCGAGCCTGTCTGCGATATAGAAAGCACAGCTTTCTCCGGCTTCTCCTATTACCATTTTATATGTCGGTTTGAGTGTTTGCCCGTCAAATGTCATTCTTGCATTAATGATACCTTCGCTTTTTTCGGCATACTCCTTCACGTCGGGATAATGTGTGGTAACTAAAAAATTGGCTTTACTCTCGCGAAGTTTTTCCAAAATGGCAATCGCTATGCCCATGCCCTCCTGCGGATCCGTTCCCGAGCCAAGCTCATCCATAATGACAAAACCGTCTTGGTCAATTTCCTTTAGAATATTAAGCACATTCTTTATATGCGATGAAAATGTCGACAGATTATCATTAATATTTTGCCCGTCTCCTATATCGCAAAAGTATCCCGAATTCATGCAAACATCTGCCTTTTTGCAACAAACATGGAGACCGCACTGTGCCATTACCGCATTAAGCATAACCGTTTTAATCGCAACCGTTTTGCCTCCCGTATTCGGACCTGTAATTACAATGCCTCTGCTTTGTTTTCCTAACTCAAATGTGAGAGGAACACTAATCTGCGGATCCATTAACGGATGTCTCGCTTCCTCCAAATCAATTCTTCTTTCAAAATTGATACAGGGTTCATGTGCGTCAAGCTCCAGACTTAACTTTCCTTTTGAAAAGCTGTAATCAAGCCTCTCAATAAGGTGTATGTTATCCGTTATCGAATCGGCACAATCGGAAACAAGTGCCGTTAAAGTATACAAAATACGATAGACTTCATTTTCCTCATCTATCTGCAATGTCTGAACTTCTTCGCTGATTTTCCTGACCCCTTCCGGTTCAATAAACAACGTATTTCCAGTGCTTGATTTGTCAATCAGGGTGCCTGAGATTTTGTACCTGTATTCTTTTTTTACCGGAACGCAGATTGTTTTGTTTCTTGTCGTGTAAAAATTATCAGCCATGCAATCACGATTGTTCCTGATAACCGATTCCGCTTTTTGTTTCATCTGATCTTCCAAATGTTGGATTTTCATTCGAATATCAAAAAGCAATTTTGAAGCGTGATCGTCAACGCTTTCTCCTCGGATTTGTTCGGAAATGGCATTTTTTAGTTCCTCACCCAAAAATAGCGTTTCGTCGTAAAAACTCAAAGAATTTTGGTACTGTTGTCCTTTTTTCAGATAAGATGACAACCTTTCCAAAACGGTTAATATGCCTTGCACCCGTTCCAACTGATAAGGAGTTAGGCAATCTCCTTTCTTTGCAGCCTCCAGTATTTCCATTATCTCGGACACATCCTGCAACGGAGGATTTCCAATCTTCTCTATTAATTCTCTGGCATCCGTTGTATCCTTTAATTCTCTCCTAAGTTCACTCTCGTCCAGAATAATCCATCTTTCGGCAATTTGTTCCTTTGCTTTGGCTGTTACCGCCTGTTGGGACCATATTTGTTTAACTGTATTAAATTCTATTTGATTTTCAATCATCATTGTTAAGCGTTCCTTTCGAATCATTTTGTCATCAAATATTACAAACAGGAATTTTTCCTGTTCGCCTCGCCGGCCGCATGCCCGAAAACAACTGATTTCCTTTTGCGGCCGTGTGAATAAAAAAAACATGATATCTCACGCTTAAGATATCATGGTCATGTATCAAAAATAAAATCTATAAAACAGTCCCGGAATATAAGCTTTATGCTCATTCTTCTACCCGGGCTTCAACCAATCCGTATATTAAGCGTAAGTAAAAAAAGCTAACACAAATAACTCAAGTTAACTGATTTCATACCATTAAAGCTGCACGTCACACACCTGCAACTTTACATATCATATAAATTAATGATATGGGTTATTCACCCACCACGCTTAACATAAATTTTCCTCCGTTTTCAACAACTTTATACGTGGATGCTAACATATAATCTTTTCAATATCAAGGATTTTTTTATTTTTGGCAATAAAGATTTATTATCGTTCTCAAAGTAAGAATCTAGCAATTCTTCTCTAAGTTTCAATTTTTTCTCATATATCACTTGATCATATTCTTTATCATCGATTTTACAAACTCTTCAAATATTTTTCTTTGTATTTCATCCTTCTCAAATACAAACTCAGGATGCCACTGAACAGCCCCAAAAAGCTTTTTTCTTCCATATACTTCTACTTTTCACTTGCATTATAATACCTTTCAAGCTCTTCTTTACAAGATAGAAATACCATTGCTAATTGCTTGTCAAAATGTGTTCCTGCATCCTTTTCTATTATTTCATATGCCCTTTCATAAGAAAATGCATCTTTATAACATCTTTTAGAAACCAAAGCATCAAACACATCCGCTAGTGCCATTATCCTTGCCTCTATAGGAATTTCTTCCCCTTTTAATC
>JAZUHA010000057.1:0-5388 GCA_045641485.1 Acutalibacteraceae bacterium | reverse complement strand
CAATATATATTTTTCAAAAAACACCGACAGTACGCAAAGTAACCGCATAATAAATCAATATATTTGATTTTCATGTTTAATAATGTTAAAATGTATTCGGATAACACATTACTCACACGGAGTTGATTTTATGTATAAAGTATCTGTACCGCTTGTGCGGTTTTACGAAAATTTTGAAGATAATATAAAAGAAGCACGCAGGCTCGGTGCAGAAAGGCTGTTTTTCTGTCCGTGTACACCTACTGCATCGGAAGATAAAAAAGCCTGTGATATCGAAAGAATAAGAAAAAGCCGTGAGATATATGAAAAAGCAGGATTTGAAACAGGCGTCTGGATTTCCACTATGGGGCACGGCGGTGACCTTGTGGGCGTTTCAACGGACAGTGACAAAGATTACACGCATATAACGGGTTTACACGGAGTAACTACCGAAAATTCTTTTTGTCCTCTTGACCCGGCATTTTCCGATACCGTCTGCTCATATCTTAAAGATATCGCTTCAACCGGCATAAAAATGATAATGCTTGACGATGATTTTCGTTTTTCACACCGCAGTGACTGCGGCTGTACCTGCAAATATCATTTAGCCGAATACGAAAAAAGGCTCGGTGAAAAAATTAACCGTGAAGATATTTTAAATAAAGCATTCTGCGGAGGATATAATAAATACCGCAAAATTTATTACGATATGCTCGGTGATACTTTAAGGGATTTTGCAAAAAAGATGAGAAATGCAATAGATGAAGTGAATCCGGATATTCGTTTCGGATTTTGCGCCGTAACTTCCTCCTGGGATTGTGACGGAGCGGATGCAGTTGAACTTTCAAAAATCTTTGCAGGCAAAACTACGCCGTTTCTTCGTTTTATAGGAGCACCGTACTGGATAAATAACGGAAACCTGACAAGTCATGTTCAATATATTGCGGAGCTTGAAAGAATGCAGGCAAGCTGGTGCAAAAATAAAGGTATTGAAGTTTTCGGCGAAGGCGATACATACCCGAGACCGAGATTTATAACGCCCGCTTCAATTCTCGAAAGTTTTGATATGATTTTAAGAGCAGACGGAAATTTTGACGGCATTTTGAAATACGGAATTGACTACATTTCTTCTCCGAATTACGAAACGGGCTATGCAGATCACGCTCAACACAACGAAAACCTATACAGTGAAATTGACAAATTCTTTAAAAATAAAGCAGCCGCAGGAATAAATGTCACCTGCAAAATGAAAAAAATCTTAAACACCGAATTTTCCGATCCCGAAAATCAATTAACCGAAACTTACGATTCCGCTTTATGTCAATCCGAACAGCTTCTGCTCACGAACTGTTCCGTTCCGATAACATACGGCAACGCTCCCGTTACAACAGCATTCGGTGAAAACGGAAAATACATCACAAACAGCGGAAACGGCTTTATTATTGATGCCACAGCCGCCGAAAATCTCAATGCCTCGGGAATTGATACGGGTATTGAATCTGTTGTAAAAAAAGACGGTATTTCCGTATTAAACGAGTATTTCCCCTCGGAAAACGAGGTTATAAGCAGTGATGCTTCATTCGGTGCGGTTTTACTTAAACTAAAGACCGGCGCAACAGTACTGAGTGAATTTATTATCACCGATAAAAACGGAAAAACAAGTCGAATACCGTCTTGTGTAAAATACGAAAACGAAAACGGTCAGCGGTTTTTAATTTACGCCTACGATTTTGACAAAGTAAGAAGAAACACTTCTTTTATGAGAAATTATATGCGACAGGAACAGTTAATAAGGGAATACGAATGGCTCTGTAACGAAAAACTCCCCGCAACCTGCAAAAAGCACCCCGACCTTTATATTATGGCTAAAAAGAACGAGAACAGCATGGCTGTGGGGTTATGGAATATTTATCCCGATGAAATATTTACCCCCGTTGTGAAATTAGATAAAAACTATAAAAACATTAAATTCATAAACGGCAAAGGTAAACTTTGCGGAGATACCGTAATTTTTGAAAGCGATATCCCGGCATACGGATTTTCGGGATTTGAAGTATCATAATTACAGTTTAATATAATGCGTCATTCTTGATTTGCCGATTTTTTTGATTTGTCCGTCTTTTACCATTTTACTCAACACCGCTTCTACGGTTGTAGGACTTACATCGGGTAAAACAGCACATATTTCCGCTTTTGATATCGGCACTAAACTGTTAAGCACCGTTGATTCGATTCTTGCTGTTTTGGTAACCTTTTTTCCGTTAACAACCGCAAAACGCTTATCCAACTCTTTGTAACACATATACAGCGTTGAAAGAAAATTTTCAATAAAAGGAAAATAAGAATTATGATTTTCATGCCATCCGTCGGAAGATTCTCTCAATGATTCATAATAATATGATTTATATTTATTTATCTGTTCCTCAAACGAAACATATTTTCCGGCATCATAACCGTTTTTATAAAGCAAAAGCAATGACAACAGCCGTGACATTCTTCCGTTACCGTCACGAAAAGGATGAATACACAAAAAATCAAGTACAACACAGGGAATCAATAAAAGCTGATTTATATTTGCATCATCCCTCGCCACCATATAAGCAAGTTCCAACTGTTCCATCGCTTCTTTAACTTCCGATGCCGGTACAGGCTTAAACCTTATTTTTCGGTTGCCGTTTTTGTCTTCTTCAATAATATAATTATCATTTGTTTTATACTGTCCGCCGTATTCATAACCGGCAGTTTGCATCATCATTTCATGAAGTCTTAAAATATCCGTTTGCCGCATATCGAGAGTATCGTGATATAAATGTATCGTATTGAGTGCATCTCTGTAACCTGCAATTTCACTTTCCGTATGGTTTTGAGGAGCACTGTTCTGTTTAACGATTTCCGCTATGCGCTCATCACTTGTAACTATTCCTTCAATTGCATTGGAACTCTTTACCGATTGTATCTTTGCCACTGCTTCAAGTTCCGTAAACACTTTTGCATATTCTTCTTTTCTTACGCCTGCCATCATTTTTAAAGATTCAATACCCGATGTAAGATTGACAAGACTTGCCGGCAACAAACCGTTATTTAAAAAAGAATAATCAAATTTTCTCATAATAGTCCACCTTTTCTGCATATATTTATACCACTTTTTATGCAGATAATCAAGCACTTTCTGCATATAAACATCAAATTTATATGCAGAAAGTGCTTTAATCTTTTATTATATATGGATGTAGCAGTCAGATATTATTTTCAGTATACAAATGTAAATCTTCCGCCGGGTGCAACGTCGCCCGACTTGTAAAAATCGAGAATATCGCCGTCACTCTGCATATTATCGGAAAGTTTAAAGTTAAAGTGAACATCTGCGGCGTTTAATCCGAGAGCACAAACGGGAATAATATATGTCATCTCATTACCGCTTACGGTATAACTTGCAGTACCTGTTTTAATAAAATTCCAACCGCCCGTGCTTTTTTCTATATTAACCGTGTTTTGAGTTGCACCGTTTCTGTTGATAATATATTCAAAGCCTTCCCAGTTTTCCGATATCCCCGTTTTATCGGTATCAATAAACAACCTCATCCACGCATTATCGGTATAAGGCGTAATATTATTTTTTGTTTCTGCCGTAAGATAAATATTCCCGTCTTTTACCGTAACCTCGGCTTTTACGAAGTCATTTCTTAAGGTGTCGCTATTGTAGTGAAGACCTACCCAGCCGTCACAATCCCTTTTATATGTGCTGTTTTCGTAGTGATAATATGTTTTTGTGCCGTCATTTTCTAAAGTTAAATCGGAAACACCTTTAAATCTGCGGATATTCGCAACAAGCTGATAATAGTAATAATCTTTAAGTTCGCCGTTTGACGGCTCAATATCACGGCTGTGCTCGTCGCTGAACTGGTCGGGGAATGCGTTTTTCGTACCCTCCCATTCTTTCCATCTGCCGGCAATCCACTCGTTCCAGCCGTCAACAAATATAAAGTCCGGGTCGCATTCTATGGCGTAATCCCACTGTTGCTGGAAGTTAAGACCGTAAAATTCGGAATTTTTTATATTTTTATTAACGGTAATTGTTTTTCCGCCGTAGTTGTATGTATATGAGTAATCTCCGTGAGTAAAACTTCTGCCCTGAACATTTCCTTCTGCATTTTGGGCGCTGAGTTTTCCGTCTTTGGCATTTTGCGCAACGGAAACGCACATTTCTTCAATTTGCCCGTTTACCGTTTTTCCGTATTTCGCCTGCGGATAATCACTGCACCAGCCCCATGTTTTTTTATTGTAAGATTTGTCTTTACTGAAATATGACGGGTCATTTTTTCTGAAAGTGAAGAAATTTTTTATTTCTTTTTCCAAAGGATTTGTTATTTTCAACTGAGATGAATGAGCCATAATCATCGGCTTTCCGTCCCACATAAACCAAAGGTCTTTATATTTTCCGCAGGAATATATATCGTTATACAAATGTTTTAAAGATGTCGTGGTATCTTCATTTGCGGAAAACGGAAGAATATATGCAACTTTCGGAACGTTTACTCCCTCTTGCTTTGCTTTTTCAAAAACCTCAAAAAGTTTTAAACAGGTATCGTCCCATGTAGCGGTATCATTTGTGCAGTCAAAGAAAATAACATCAACACCGGCATCGGCAAGAAGTTCCGCATTTTTTCTTATAACATATTCGTCAAGGTCGGAATAATATCCCCAAATAGGCTCATTCCAAAAGAACGGTCTGCCGTCGGGATAAAAACTTTCGCTCTCCCAAAGAGGGGAATCAAAATCATATAAAAGTTCCGGATGTTCTTTTAATATTTCGGTAACATTTTTCGCTTTTAAAGATTTCCCGAAATTCGTATGCCATGTCCAGTAAAACATACCCACAAATTTTGTGTCGTCTTTTTCTTTTGTTTCCCGAGATGTCGGCAAAGTCCTGCCGAGACCGTCTGTAGCCGCCCATGTATCGGGCTTTATATTACTCTCGTTCAAGATATTTTTGTTCCTTTCATAACTGAATAATGAATGCAAAGAACTTGTCAAAAGAGTTATTAAAGATAATATAACGGCAATCAGTTTTTCTGCCATATTTTTCGCCTCCGAAAAGTTTCATTTTAAATTATTTTCTTTTTTACTTCCCTGTGTCATAGCAAGGTTTGTATAACCGTTGTCGGATTCAAAATCATTTCTCCAGAGTTTATACATTTTATCGTAAACACCCTTTTCTATTTCGGGAGTTCCGAGTTTATTTGTCGGCAAAAGTGAGTCTCCCGCAACTTTCGGGTCGGTGCAGGCTGTATCATTGCGCCAAAATTCCCGTTCTTCTTTATTTCTGAAATTCGGAATATCCATCGGAATTCCGCCTTTGAGAATTGAGCGGTAAGCAAACATTCCGGGCAGGAACATATCCATTGCTTC
>JAZUHA010000056.1:0-10000 GCA_045641485.1 Acutalibacteraceae bacterium | reverse complement strand
GGTAACTTTATCACCGATATTGAGAATTACCACATTTTCATCCTTTGAAGCGGAAACCGAGTAATAAACCGGTTTTCCGTCAAGCGCAACATAATAAATGCTGTTGCCGTTTTCAACTGCGGTACGAATATCGGAAATAACACCTGTAATTTCTGCAATTTCACCGTTATCTTCGGTATCGCTTTCTGTATTTCCTCCGCCTGTTATGGAATCGGGAAGCGTAGTATCAAAATCAATATTTATCGTGGCGTTTGATTTAACCTTGCTTATATATGCCTTAAGGCAGGCTTCAAGGTCGGGGTTATCGTCATCTTCACTTCTTACCGCATCCTGAACTCTTTCAACACTTACCATAGCATAACTCTTAACAACCGCATTGTCTTTAAGAGCCATAAAGTAGGTGGCTTCACCGTCAAGGTTAAGAAGAACGGGGAATGTTGCCGCCCAGCCCTTATCGGAAACAATACTCTGTGCAGAGGTCTGAGCACCCAATTCGGTAGTACCTGCAATCTTCTGGAAATATGCTTCCTTTGTACGCTGGTTGATAATTGCAAAGCCTACTATGGAATCATCGCTTGTAACGGATGTAACACCGGTGTAAAGCCAAACGTCATCGCCCGAAGCAATATATGAATAATCCTTTGTGGTGGAAATAACACCCGTCTGACCGATATAAGCGTTGATAAATCCTTTTGAATATTTACCGAAATAATTGTACTGATTTACAAGAAGGTCTGCGGAATAAATCTGGTCTATCCACTGATATTCATTATCAAGCTGTTCATCATCAATATCAAAATACTTTATATTTGATTTGTCGCAGGCATCAACAAGCACAACGCCTATAACATCTTCACCGCCGACAAGACCTACGGTTTTGTCTATTCTTTCGCATACCCAGTAAGGATGTCCGCTTTCATCAATTTCAAGCGACGGAATACCGAACATATAAGTCGGGTAATTAAAACGAAGCACACGGGAAAGTTTATTGTTAAAGTATTCATTTGTGGAAACTCTGATGTTTTTAAGTCCCATACTTTCGGACTCAAGAACAACTGCTTTTGAAGACTGAGTATACATATTTACCATAAGGTAAGCGGGAATACCGTCTTTTGTGTTTTTAAACCATTTAAATACATCGCCGTATTTTAACGGGAAAATTCTGTACGGGTTTCCTTTGTAGTTTACCTGAGTAGAGTAATCGGCATCTATAACAAACTGAGAAACCCAATCGGAAAGTTCACCGAGTTTTTTATTTGCAAGGTTTTTCGCAACCTCCTCATCAATCATCGGAACGGAACTGAAATCGGAAAGGCTTGTGATGTTTGTAACGCTCTTACCCTCACCGAATTTTTCTTCTGTTACGGTAATGATTTTACTCAAGTCTCTTGCACGGAACAAAGCACAGCTTGTAAGATAGCCCACACCTAAAATCAAGGCGAAAACAAGTGCCGCAATTACGGGAACGGTCGCTCTCTTTTTAACATACGGAATAAATTCCGGTTTTGCAAATGCCCGTGAAGTAATAAATGTCATAACAACATATATTGCAACAACTGCGGCTATAAAATAATAAAACTCAATAGCCTTTAAATTCATGGGCGGAAGAATAAAGTAATAAGCAATACCGCCGCCTATGAGCGTAACAATAATATTGATAATAATTTTAAGTATTTTTCTTTCAGGCGGAATAACTACCTCTTTCGGTCTGTTCTTGCCGGAAAAATCAACTTTAATAGGATCCATTTTCACAACTCCTTTTTTAATGTCCCGAATATTATATATTAAGGCGAAAATAAATACAAGGATTATTTTTTAAAGAATTTCCGTTTTTTTCTTTATTTTTCGCCGTTTTTCAACATTTTCCAACTATCTATATTTTTATACAACACAGAGTTTGCCCGAACTCCGTCAAGATTGGGATTAACGCTTACCACGGCTTTACGGTAAAAAAGCGGAATAAACGGAACTTCGGCATAAAACTTTTCGACAAATTTCTGCATTGTAAGAGAACCGCTTTCGTATTCGGAAAACACATCGAAAAATTTTGTACTTATGCCGTAATTCAGCGAGCCGGAATTTGTGAAAAATTCACTCAAATCATATCCGTCTGTCATAACCGTTTCACCGATATATATATCAAAATATCCGTTTTTAAGTGACGAAAGGTATGATTTTTTACTTTCCTTATCTACCGTAACTCCGAAGCCGAGTGTTTTAAGAGTTTTTTGCAAAGCCTCGGCAACATCGACTTTATACTGATTGTTTGTGCAAACAAGTATGGAAACATTAAGCGAAGAAACACCGTTTGTTCTTACACCGCTGCCGTTAATTTTTTTATAACCGTTATCTTCAAGCAGTTTAACGGCTCTTTCAAGATTGCCGTCAAGTTCGCTTACCTCTACACCTTTCAGCTTATAGCATTCATTTCTGAACGGCGTTGCCGTCGGGCTTGACTGCCCCAAAAACGAAGAAGCGGCAACCATAGTTCTGTCTATACCTATATTTATCGCTTTTCTTACAAAACTCATAGATAAAACGGAGCCGCTCCGGTTCATATTAAGTCCCGCATAAACAAAATTATTAAGCGGAACCGCTACGGTTTCAGACGAAAGATTTGTATATTCACCGTCGGAAAGGTCGTGTTTATATACACTCACTTCGTTTGCTTTAAACGGATAAACGGGACTTTGTATGCCGGACATATCATAAAGAGAAATCTGTTTTCTGCTTTTTTTATTATAATCACGGCATTTAGTATTCAGTTCAAGATACGGTTTGCCGTCTATATACGAAATTTTATATTTACCCGTACCGGAAAAAGTTCCGTCTTCTCCGTTTACTATCGGAAAATTCAGTTCATTCAGTGCAAAATCATCCGGGTAACTCAAAGTAAAAACAAGCGTATAATTATCGTCATATGAACAATCAATAAAGTTTCTTAATGTATCGGAATAACGAATGCTGTTTTTTGCTTTATTATATGAATGTTCTGCCTGCTTTGCGGTAAGTTCCGTTCCGTCACTGAAAAGAACACCTTTTTTAAGATAAACCGTAACCTCTCTGCCGTCAACACGGTAAGACGAAGCAAGAACGGGCGTACCTCTGCCGTCAACGGTTGCATCAAAAAGTCCCTCGAAAACAGCGGTGTAAACATCTTTATTTAAAGAACTTTCCGTATCAAACGGATTGCCGAGTTTTTCCGTTCCCGCAAACGGGAGTGAAATATCCGATTTTACAACGGGAGTCGGCACTTTATATTCTTTCCCGGTTGTCGACTCGGTATTTTCATTTGTATTTTTTCCGCACGAAAACAAAGAGACGGAGAGAGCAAGCAAAAGAAGTATTGATATTGTTTTTCTCATCGTATATCAACCCTTTCTGTTTTCAAGGCTTTTCCGCTTTTTTCGTCAATATCGAAAATACAGCCGTTTATCATATATTTCCCTTCCGGGTTTGTAAATCTCACGGGAAGATTTGTTTTCATTTTTCTTATTGCAAGCTCCGGCGTAACGCCGAGTACGGACTGCACGGGCCCCGTCATACCGACATCGGTAATATACGCCGTACCTTCAGGTAAAATCTGGTTATCTGCAGTCTGTACATGGGTATGAGTTCCCGCAAGCGCCGTAATTCTGCCGTCAAGATAAAAACCCATAGCCCTCTTTTCGGCAGTCGCTTCGGCGTGAAAATCAAGAATAACCGTTTTTATACCGTCTGTTTCTTTAAGCGCATTTTCTATTTCCGAAAAAGGATTACCCAAAGGCTCGGAATATACCGTTCCGCAAAGATTTATCACGGCAACACGGTATCTGCCCTTGTCTATTATCCCGACTCCCCTGCCCGGAGCACCGGCAGGGTAATTATAAGGTCTTATTACCGGAACATCACCGTCAAGGTAATCTGCGATTTCCGGTCTTTTAAAAGCATGATTGCCGAGTGTGATAAAATCTACACCGGCGCTGAAAAGTTCTTCACAGGAATGCGGTGTAACGCCGTTTCCCTGTGCCGAATTTTCACCGTTAGCCATACAGACATCTATATTATTTTCTCTTTTGAATGAAGGCAGTTTTTTCAAAAGAAAATTGCAACCGCCCTCGCCTACTACATCTCCTATAAACAACAAACGCATAATTTAACCGTCAATTCTATATATAAATGTAAAAATCAAGGATTTTATGGTATCAATTACTCGATATTCACAAAATCCTTGCTTTAATATTATTTGCTTTTCAAAATGTGCTTTGTTTTATTTTGCAAAATCAACAGCACGGCTCTCTCTTATGATATTAACTTTTATCTGACCGGGATATTCAAGTTCTTCTTCAATCTTCTTTGCAATATCACGTGCAACAAGTACGATTTTATCATCGGAAATAACTTCGGGCTTAACCATAATTCTGACTTCTCTGCCTGCCTGAATGGCAAAGGATTTATCAACACCCTCAAAGGAATTTGTAATTTCCTCAAGTTTCTGAAGCCTCTTTATGTAAGTCTCGACGTTTTCACGCCTTGCACCCGGTCTTGCGGCGGAAATCGCATCTGCCGCCTGAACAAGGCAGGCAACAACCGTTTTCGCTTCAACGTCGCCGTGATGGGCATGAATGGCATGAACAACCTGTTCGCTCTCTTTATTTTTCTTTGCAACTTCAACACCGAGTTCTATATGAGAGCCCTCGAACTCATGGTCAAGCGCTTTACCGATATCATGAAGAAGACCGGCTCTTTTTGCAAGTTTAACATCGGCTCCGACTTCTGCCGCCATAAGACCGGCAAGATATGAAACCTCAAGAGAGTGGTTAAGAACATTCTGACCGTAACTTGTACGGTATTTAAGTCTGCCGAGCAATTTAACAAGTTCTCCGTGAATACCGTTTACACCTGCTTCGATAAGTGCCTTTTCACCGGTCTGCTTGATAGTCTGCTCAACATCTCTTTTTGACTTTTCATACATTTCTTCAACACGGGTCGGATGAATTCTGCCATCCTGAATAAGTCTTTCAAGAGTCTGCCGTGCAATCTCACGGCGAACAGGCTCAAAGCACGAAACCGTAATGGCTTCGGGAGTATCATCAATAATAAGGTCAACACCCGTAATTGTTTCTATGGTGCGGATATTTCTGCCTTCACGACCGATTATACGACCTTTCATCTCATCATTCGGAAGTTGAACAACCGAAACAGTGGCTTCTGCGGCGTGGTCTGCGGCGCACCTCTGAATGGCACCTGCAATAATCTCACGGGCGGTTTTATCCATCTCGTCTTTTGTGCTTTGCTCAAATTCATAAATCTTAACTGCTTTTTCGTGAGTAAGATGCTCGTCAAGTTCTTTAAGAAGAACTTCTTTAGCCTGTTCTTTTGTATAACCCGAAATCTTTTCGAGCATTTCAAACTGGCTTTTTTTGATTTTTTCTACTTCTTCTTCCTTATCTTCAAGAGCCTTGATTTTAGTTGCGAGAAGTTCCTCTTTCTTTTCCTGGGCTTCTACCTTTTTATCAAGACTTTCTTCCTTTTGGATAAGGCGTCTTTCCTGTCTCTGAACTTCATTTCGTCTTTCACGAAGTTCATGCTCCGTTTCCGTTCTCTGCTTGTGAATTTCATCTTTTGCTTCAATAATTGCTTCTTTTTTCTTTTGTTCCGCTTCCGTCATGGCACTGTTAAGAATGCGTGCCGCTTCCTCTGTTGCCGAACCTATTGCGGACTCTGCCGTTTTTTTGCGATGAGCGCCGCCGATAACGAATCCCAAAACACCGGCAATAACAAATGCCGCCGCAATAAGACCGATTGCCAAAGCTATAGGCATAACTTAATACCCCTTTCATGAAAAAATAGTATGGTAAAATGACCGTAACGCTTTAAAAGAGAATATTAAGTTATATATATCTCAACTGCAAACGCAGTAAAAAACGCTTAAGCCACTTAATATAGTGCATAGTGCTTTTACGGTACACTATTCTTTGTATTATAGACGATTAAGGGTAAATAGTCAATAGAATTTGGGAAAAAAGAGGAAAAGTTCATGTTTTAATCAGAAAAACATTTTTATTTATATAATACTTTTCAAAAACAAAAAACGCTTGCAATCACCTGAAAAATATGGTAATATAGACTTGGATTTAAGTACCGGACTCCGGTCTTCAGACAGTGATACCGTCAATTTAAAAAGTTATATAAAAACGGCTGATAACAGTAAACCGGGCTATGAATTTTACGGCATCTGACATTACTTGAAAGAAGAATGAAAATGATTCCTTTTAACGTTCCTCCGTATCTGCCGGAGTGTGAAAATTACATCTGTGAAGCCATATCTTCAAAAAAAATATGCGGCGACGGCACTTTTACAAAAAAGTGTAATGAATGGTTTGAAAAAAACACAGGCGCAAAAAAAGTTCTTTTAACGACTTCGTGCAGCCATGCTCTTGATATGTCGGCTATGCTTTCGGATATAAACCCGGGCGACGAAGTTATACTGCCGTCTTTTACATTTGTTTCCACGGCTAACGCCTTTGCATTGAGAGGGGCAAAACTTGTTTTTGTCGATATTCGTCCCGATACTATGAATATTGACGAAAATCTGATTGAGCAGGCTATAACCGAAAAAACAAAAGCCGTTGTACCCGTTCATTATGCCGGTGTCGGTTGTGAAATGGACAAAATTACGGATATTGCAAAAAAATATAATCTTAAAGTAATAGAAGACGCCGCACAGGGCGTTTATGCAAAATACAAAGGACAAGCCCTCGGCACTATAGGCGATATAGGTTGCTACAGTTTTCACGAAACGAAAAATTACAGTATGGGCGAGGGCGGTGCCATTCTTATTGAAGATGAAAACACCGCAGAAAAAGCGGAAATCATTCGTGAAAAGGGCACTAACAGAAGTAAGTTTATAAGAGGGCAGATTGATAAATATACATGGGTGGAATTAGGTTCTTCTTATTTGCCGAGTGAGTTAAATGCCGCATATTTATATCCGCAGTTATTAAAAGCCGATGAAATAAATAACGACAGGCTTAACAGTTGGAATACTTATTACAAACTGTTGAAGCCTTTAAAAGACAAAGGAATAATTGACTTGCCGTTTGTTCCCGATTACTGTGAACACAACGCTCATATGTTCTATATCAAGACAAAAGATTTACAGGAGCAGACTTCGCTTATTTCTTATCTTAAAGAAAACGGTATAGGTGCCGTATTCCATTATATTCCGCTCCATTCTTCACCTGCCGGTAAAAACTTCGGTACATTTTTCGGTGAGGATAAATATACAACAAAGGAAAGTCAGAGACTTGTAAGACTGCCGATGTACTACGGACTGAAGCGGGAGGATATTGAAAAGGTTGTTAATGCAATTAAGAAGTTTTATAAAGGGTGAGGATAATGAAAAAAATAGTTATTCTCGGGGCAAATGAATTTCAGCTGCCTCTTATATTAAAAGCAAAAGAAATGGGTTATGAAACTCATGTATTTGCCTGGCTCGACGGCGCAGTAGCAAAAGATAAAGCTGATTTTTTCTACCCTGTAAGTATTGCCGAAAAAGATTTAATACTTGAAAAATGTAAAGAAATTAAGCCTGACGGTGTAATATCAATAGGTTCCGATTTTGCAGTGTTAACATATTCATATGTAAGCGAAAAATTAGGGCTTTGCACCAACCCTTACGAAATTGCAGATAAATGCACAAATAAATATCGGATGCGGCAGGCATTTGAAAACAGCAATGTTTCTGTTCCGAAATTCACTTCCGTAAAAGAAGGAGAAATACCGGATATTACCGGATTTGATTTTCCTCTTATAGTCAAACCGACCGACCGTTCCGGAAGCAGAGGCGTAACAAAAATATTATCGGGCGACGAACTGACAAACGCAGTAAACAGAGCCTGTGAATATTCGTTTGAGAAAAAAGCCGTTATTGAAGAATTTATAGAAGGCAATGAATACAGTTGCGAATGTATTTCCTATAACGGCGAACATCACCTGTTGGCTCTGACAAAAAAATTCACAACGGGAGCACCGAATTTTATAGAAACCGGTCATATACAGCCTGCCGATATCCCCGACACACTTTTACCTAAAGTAAAGGAAGAAGTATTTAAAGGTCTTAATGCTCTCGGAATAAAATTCGGTGCAAGCCACACGGAATTCAAGATAGATGAAAAAGGTAAAATCGGCATTATAGAAATCGGCGCAAGAATGGGCGGAGATTGCATAGGCTCGGACCTTGTATATCTTTCCACAGGCTATGATTTTTTGAAAATGGTAATAGATGTTGCCTGCGGTAAAAAACCGGATATTATAAAAACCGGCGGGGAACATACTGCACAGATAAAGTTTTTGTTTAACCGTGACGATTTAGATGAATTGGAAAAAACAAAAAAAGAAAAGCCCGAATCTATTTACAGAATCAGTGATATAGCATACGAGAATTCAGGTCATATAACTGACAGTTCTAACAGGTTGGGGTATTATATTACATTTAATTAAAATAGGAGGTCATTATTATGATTCTTATAGCCGGTGCAACAGGATATGTCGGAAGATACTTGTGTCCGTATTTATTGGAAAAAGGCTATGACATATTAGCTTTAGGAAGATCTGAAAAAGCCAAACAATTTCTTATGGAAAACAATGTTCCTTTTCAGTATTTTGATATAACCGATGAAAATTCTTTTAATAAACTTCCGACAAAAAATATTGAAGCTATCATTGATTTATCTGCATGTTTGGCAGAACATGAAACTCCTGTAAAAAAATTTTTTGAAGTTAATACCATCGGTGTTTATAACATTTTAGAGTTCGCAAAAAAGAACGGCATAAAAAAAGTAATCCTCTCCTCATCTCACAAATTGTATAATGACATTGATAAAGTTAACGGTGAAATGATTTCCGAGGATGAAACCATTTCATATAGAGGTGATCATTCTCCATATATTATTTCAAAAATTGCAGCTGAAAATTTTGTTGAATATTATAATAAAGATTTCGGTCTTGAAGGTATAATCTTGCGTTTTACCGGTATCCACGGTTACGGTGAGATTTTAGGACATTTATCAAAAGACGGTTCCTATAAAAAAAGTGCTTTTGAGATTTTTTTTGAAAAAGCTTTAGTCGGTGATGATATTCATGTATGGGGAGATAATTCAGTAAAACGAGATCATATTTACATAAAAGATATTCTTTCTATTATCGAAGCTTGTTTAGTACATGATGGGGTAAAAGGTGTATTTAATGCGGCTTCAGGTGTCGGTTATTCGCAATATGAAGAAGCGTGTGCTATAGCCAAAGTATTTGCTACAACAAAAGAATCATCGGTAACATTTGAACAAAGTTCGATGGGTTTGCACAGAGGGTATGTTTATAATATTTCAAAAGCAAAAAAAGAGTTAAACTGGCAACCGCAATACAGCGACATATATTTGATGCTGGAGGATTACAAAAAAGAATGGATTTCAAAGAAATATCACAATTATCATTTTATTAAAAGCAGTGACAAACCAAAAACATTTTGACTATGAATGATTTATTAAAACTAAAAAAAAACCATATATTTGTCGGCAGAGCAGCAACCGGTATTTATTTGATTTTAAAAACTTCATTTAAAAATAAAGATGTTTTGTTGCCGTGTAATATTTGCTACGCAGCTGTCTATCCTGTGCTGTTTTCAAATAACAACCCCGTATTTTGTGATATTGACCCGCAATCACTAAACCTTTCTCTGAATGAGATAAAAAAAGTTATTACCAAAAATACAAAAGCAATCATCATTCCGCATATGTACGGTAACCCTTGTAACGATATTATTAAGATTTCAGATTACTGTAAAGAAAATAATATTTTAATGATAGAGGACTGTGCTTCTTCAGCCGGTGCAAAAGTTTTTGGTAATGATTGCGGAACTTTTGGTGATTTTTCTGTTTTTAGTTTTGGATATTCCAAAACTGTTGATCTCGGAAATGGTGGTTTGGTACTCTCTGATAAATCATTAAAATGTTTAGAAAAA